>JAKBCI010000272.1 GCA_021807965.1 Actinomycetes bacterium | reverse complement strand
TGCGAAGCCTGCCCGGCGTACTCAATGTTGCGGTGGCGCGTCGCGAGGACGGATCGGTCGACGCGGTGACCTTGCTCGTGTATGGGCTCAACGTCATAGAGACCGAAGGGGTCGCCTCGCAGATCGCGAGCCTCTACTTCCCTGACGCCACCATTGTCGTCGAGGACGCCAACAACGTTCTCACTCCAGCGACCGCCGAGAGCTCTCGCGTCGTCCTCAATCGTGCGACGTGCAACGGTGATGCCGGGGTCTGCGAAGTCGAGTTGAATTTTCGCGGCCGCAGCGCGACCGGTCATTCCCGCAGCGGCCCACTGATTGGAGGCGCGGAGTCGACGCTCATGGCACTGCGTGACCTCGGCTTTGACGTCCCCTTCTCCTTGGCGGCGGTTTCGAGTCTGCCGGCGTCAAAGAGTTGGCCCGTCATCGTCACGATGCGCGCGATCACTGATGGGAGCGAGCGCTACGGGATCGCTCAGGCCGACGACGACGTGGTGGCGGCTGCCAAGGCGACGCTGGACGCGCTCAACCGCTTTCCCATGAGTCAGCGAACTAGGTATGAAACACGCTTGTGAATCTCCAATCGGGGGTTTCGTCGCGTCCCGAGGAGTCGACCCGAGTTCGGTAGGGGTGGCTCGATCGTCCGTTGAGTCCGCTCGAGAGCCGTGCGGGTTGGTCGATCGCCGAGACGGCCTTGGTCGGGATACTCGCGCTTTTTGGCGGCGTCTCTGCGGGCGACGCGGCCGTCGGGATCCACTTGACGTGGTCCAATGCCCGCGGTCACTCGGCCTGCGCCGATCCGCCGCCTCGCTATTTTCACGTGCCACCCATCGTGCGACCCGACACCTCGATCACGCCGTTCCACCCGATCTTCGCCGGCGCGCTGGCGGCGATGTCACGCGTGGGGCACGCCGTACCCTTCCCGACGACCGCGCAGCTGGGCTACCACTGCGCGAACGCCTACGACGCCATCTACCGCTGGTCGGTCGCATCGAGCTCGGCCATGGAAACGATGCGCGTCGGATACGCCAGTGGCGCTGTGCTACCCGTGGGCGTCTGGGCGAGCCTGTCAGCAGCCGGTCACGGGCGACGACTCCGCGAACCAGTGACGATGCTGGCCGTCGGAGTTAGCGCCCCGGTCGTCGGCTGTCTGCTCGAGTTCTACTATTCTAAAGATCTTGACGCGATGGGACTCAGCCTGCTCGCCGTCGCAGGGTCGCTGCGCTAGCGCTGGGTATGGGCTGGCGTTGTCGTTTGCCTCGCCATCACGACGCACCAGTTCGCGCTGCTCGTAGCCGCCCCACTGTTCTCCGTCGCACCGGCGCAGCGACGGTGGTGGTTCGCTGCTGCGATCACGGTGGCGGGAGCAGCGGTCGACCTGCCATTCCTGCCCGCCAGGTCCGGCCGGGCTTTCCGGGCCGTTGTTGTTGGATCGGGCTTGACCCCCTCGTATGGTCAAACGGTCATGTGGGGGCTCGGACTCCACAGCGCGCCGTCATTTCTCGCGATGCGTGAGACGCCAATCGTGGTGGCCCTCTGGCTCTCCTGGTGGGTGCAGCGGCGCGTCGGTGTCCGTATCCTCGAACCGACGATGCTGGTCTCACTGGTCGGGACATGCCTGGTGCTACGACTCGTCTTCGAGGAGAACCTCTGGGGCTGCTACTTCATGGCCCTCGTTGTGATGCCGAACCTGCTCGAGTCGGTTCGTGCGCGCCTGCGCCCGATGGTCGTCGCGTGGCTGCTCACCGTGTTACTCGCATTCGATCCGTTACCGTCGGGATTTCAGTCGAACTGAACAGTCTCGGTCGTCTACGCACGTCGGGACCTACACAAGGTCTTGGTCGGACTCGCCGCGCTCTACATTGTGTTCTTGTTCCTTCGACCACGTCGCTGGTTTTGGCCCGGCTGGACCGTCTTTGCGGCCGTCGCTTTCGTGCACTAGCCGATCGTCGACCTCCTCGCTCGCTACGCCTAGCCGACGTGGTAGTGGCAGGTCGCTCTCGTGACGAGTGGGCTCTGAATGCCGGTCTACGAGGGGTATACGCAGGCAACTCGAGGCGGCCGACAGGATGTTTCGGCGTGGACCGTCGGAACATCGTCGCGACATCGCAAATCAAAATCCCTGATACTACGGTATTAACCATTGCCGCTTGCTACACTCGCCACTACGCTGAGGGCACAATGAACGAAGAGGGGGTGGTCGTGTCCGAAGCCGACGTGCCGTTGACGCTCGAGTCCGCGTTGCTCGAGAGCGACTTCCTAGGCGCGACCGGCACTGCGTTTGTGCTGCGCGATGGAACTGGTCAGGTCATTGACTGCAACGAGCGCGCTGAGCGACTCTTCGAATCTTCGCGCGAGGATCTGTTGAGCGACGACCCGCTACGCGTCACGTGGAATCCGGTGCACGAGGATGGCACGCCCTTCGCACGCGAGGAACTGCCCTCGGTCGCGGCGCTGCGCACCGGCGACGTGATCTACGGCGTCGTCCAGGGCATCGAGATCCCCAACGGGGAGCAGCGATGGTTTACGGTCAACGCCTATCCGATCATCCGCCGGGGCGCGGTGCGCGGTGTCTTGCTCGCGTACCTCGACGCGACCGACCGTGTGCGACGCGGCCACGTGGTCACGATGCTGCTCGACTTGCACCAGCTGG
>JAKBCI010000271.1 GCA_021807965.1 Actinomycetes bacterium | reverse complement strand
CCGGCCCAGCCGCGCCGCGTCCGCCGGGGTCGTCGCCACGGCTGGTGAGTCGTGCGTCGACGATGTCGCGGCCGGCGCGCGCCGGCGAACGATGGCGTACGAGTCGGCCGACCGCCGAGCCTGCCCATCGCGAGACCGATCTCACGGGGGGAACAGCACCATCAACGAGACCTCCGTCCGTGACTCGGCGGCCACTCGTTCCACCTCACTACTTCGAAGTCTCGGTAGTATGGTGATCCTCGTGATCGGCTTATCGATGGCCACGAACGCACGTTTCGCCATCGTGGGCGCGGATAAGCGTCGGTAGTGGCGGTGATCGAGACCAGTGAGATCTCTGAGGTAAGCGAGAACTCCGTCGCGGTTGTGCTGGGTCTCATCGGCGACGAGTGGAACCTGCTGATCATTCGCCTGGCCTTCCTCGGTGCCCGCCGCTTCAAGAACTGGCATGACCAGCTAGGAATCGCCAACTCGGTTCTCTCCTCGCGCCTCAACGGGCTCATCGACGCCGGCGTGTTCGTTCGCGTGCCGTATCAAAAACGACCGCTGCGCCACGAGTACCGCTTGACCGAATGCGGCAAGGATCTGTGGCAGGTCTTGCTGACGATATGGGACTGGGAGTCGCAGTGGGTCAGCGACCGCCCAGTCCCGTTGCCGCCTATGGTGCACCTCGCCTGCGGGCACGAGGCGTCGCCGATCCTTAAGTGCGCAAAGTGCAAGAAGCCAGCAACCGCGAAGAACGTGCGGGGAGCGTTCGGACCAAGCGGTTCCTTCGAGCGCTCCGTGCCGAGGGCCACCACGAGGCGGCGAAGCGTGGCACCGGACAACGGCGGCATTGGTCTCTACTCAGAGACGATCTCCTTGATCGGGAATCGATGGTCCGCGACCGCGCTCGCTGCGGCATTCTTTGGGGCGAGCAGATTCACGGACTTTCTTCAGTCGATGTCTGCGCCGCCGCTGATCGTCGCCGATCGGTTAAAGACGCTCTGCGACATCGGCGTTCTGGAGCGGACGGCTCACGTGAATGGCTCCAGTCGACTCGAGTATCGGCTGAGTCCGAAGGGTCGCGCCGTCTTCCCGCTAATACTGACGCTGATCTACTGGGGCGATCAGTGGTTCCGATCACCCGAAGGTCCCGCGTTGATCTTCACGCATCTGGAGTGCAGGAGCGACCTCGCCCCAACGCTCTACTGCTCGGCGTGTGACCACGAGTTGACTCGAAAGCAGATCGGTGTTGGGGGACTGGTTCTCTAGACCTCGCGGGAACGTCGAAACGGCGCGAATACCGGGGGCGTGAAGATTCCCGGTGGTGCGGCTATGACGTCGTCAATCGCGTTGATCACGGGTCCGGCGGTGATGTACTGGCCGGCCTTGGTTCGATACGGGCTATCCGTGGGGTCCGACATGTTGAGCGTCAACTGGAGCTCGGGCTTGCCATTGACCCGCACGGTCCAGTGATCGCGGCCCCGGTAGGCCGCCATCGTTGGATCCATCGTCCAGATCACGGAAAGCGAAACGAAACGTTGGCCGTCAACGATGCCGTGCCAGCGCCATTCGGTCGCCGCGACGGTGCCCTTCGTGATGGTTCCGGCACCTACCTCCAGGTCACGCTCGGCGGGCAACACGCGGTGGTCGGACTCGATGCGGTCGAAGGTGACGCCCGTGCGATCGCCGAAGAACTGGATGGCTTCACCGTAGAGCTGGTCGTACAGGTGCGCCAGCTCGCCGGCGATCAGGTCCATCGAGTCGACGTCACTGCCCATGCCCATGACGTTGAAGACAAAATCCGGATCGGGCATCGTCGAGGCGTCGAGCAATTCCTCCACTTCCACGCCGTCGAGTTCGACGCAGAGTCCAGTGAGGCCTAGGACGAGTCGTTCCAGCAGGAAGCCCGGATTCATGCCCACGCCGTAGAGGGTCGCGTTGCCGTCGCGGCAGGCCTCGTCAAAGCGTCGGGCACGCTCGGCGCCGTGGGCCCGAGGGTAGTGATTACCGACGGTGGTGATGACGTTCTTGCCCGATCGCAACAACGCGATGATGTCGTCGTCGTGCGTCTCGTAGGGCACCTGCAGACGAGCGGTGTGGATGACGAGGTCGGCCTCGGTGGCGATGATCTCTGCGCGGCTTCTCGTGGCCACCACGCCGGTCAACGGGAACCGGGCGATGGTTCCCGCGTCGGCGCCCGCTTTTCGCTCGCCGTAGACGAAGAGGCCGACCAGCTCGAGGTCGCGACGTTGGAGAACGGCGCGCAGACAGGTCTTGCCGATGGCCCCCGTCGCCCAGACGATCACTCGATGCGTCACCCGTACTCCTTTATGAGGTGCGCGAACCCGCGCCGCTCACACCACGAGGAGTCGCACTCGCGACTCCTCGTGGTGTGATGCTGCGTGATGGTTCGTTGGCGAACAGGCTTTACAGCCCGTTCGTGCAGTTCTTGGCCCCAAGGATTTGCGGACACGTGTTGATGATCGAGCCCGCGTAGTTGAAGCTCTTGGTCTTGGCCGAGTAGACCAGCGGCTGCAGCTTCATGATGCCGTACGCCTCCTTGGCGTTCATGATCCACTTCAGGCCGTTGATGAAGAGCGGCTCTTGGTAGTTTTGGTTACGCGCCGCCTGCATGATGCTCGCCTGCGTGAGGCCCTTGGGCGATTTCGCAGCGGTCACGTAGGAGTTCACCTCCAT
>JAKBCI010000270.1 GCA_021807965.1 Actinomycetes bacterium | reverse complement strand
CGAGGCAATCCGCGCCTCGCGCTGCGGCTCGGCCAACCGCGGCGAGTCATCGCCAGCGCCACCCGAACTGCCGACGTCGTAGCCGGGCTCTGGCGGCCGCTTTCGAGGCGCCACCTACCGCGACGTCGGTGCGACGGCCACCACGCTGCGGTGGCAGACCGTGTCGCGGTCGCGCGATCGGTCGGTCAGTCGCCGATGCCCTTGTGGGCCCGGTCCTTTTCCTTCTTGATCTGCCGCTTTTCCTTGAGGCTCTTGCCAGCCTTCTTGGACGCCACTTTTCGGGGAGACTTGTCAGCCATGTCAACCCCCTTCCTCCCTGAAGGGTAGTCCCTTCTTCGATCGGTCGTTCCGCGACGGCGAGGGGCCCGTCGAGCGGTGATGTGACCATCGGACCCGGCACCGACGGATCGCGGTGTCGACGTCGCCGTAGGCTCGCAGCGACGGGGCTCGAGGCCGCGTCTGTCGACGAGGGACGGGGCGTTTTCGTGAGCACACCAGACGTTGGACTGCAGTTGCGATCGATGGTGACGAGCGCGGGCCAGCTCGAGCTCACCCTCGTCGAGGAGCCCGTGATCGCGCCAGGGGAGAACGACGTGGTGCTGCGCGTCGAGGCCGCGCCCATCAATCCCTCGGACCTCGGGCTGCTGTTGGCGGGGGCTGACCTGTCGACGGTGGCACGTTCCGACGTCGACGCACGGCCACGGGTCACCGCGACAATCGACTCCGCGTCGCTCGCGTCGCTCGCGGGACGCCTCGACCTGTCGATGCCGGTAGGCAACGAAGGCGCCGGCACGGTCGTCGCGGCCGGCTCGTCCGACGCAGCCCGGGCGCTCGTCGGTCGCACCGTCTCGGTCGCGGGTGGCGCCATGTACTCGCAGTACCGCACGCTGGCCGCCGCCCAGTGCCTCGTGCTGCCCGAAGGCACCGACGCGCACGTCGGTGCGTCGGCCTTCGTCAATCCGATGACCGCGCTCGCGATGCTCGAGACGATGCGACGCGAGGGGCACCGCGCCCTCGTGCACACCGCGGCGGCGTCGAATCTCGGCCAGATGTTGGTGCGACTGTGTCGCGCCGAGGGGGTGCCGCTCGTGACCGTCGTGCGCCGGCCCGAGCAGGCGGCGATGCTGCGCTCACTCGGTGCCGAGTACGTCTGTGACTCGAGTTCGCCGTCCTTCGTGGCCGATCTCGCCACCGCGGTCGCCGCCACCGCGGCCACGCTCGCCTTTGACGCCACCGGTGGCGGATCGCTCGTCAGTCAGATCCTCACCGCTATGGAGGCCGCCGTCGGGACTGGGGCGCCCTACAGCCGCTACGGCTCGAACGTCCACAAGCAGGTCTACGTCTACGGGGCACTCGATCGCGGCCCGACCGTGTTGACCCGGAACTTCGGCTTCGCGTGGGGCGTTGGCGGTTGGCTGCTCACCCCGATCCTGCAGGGCCTCGGTCCCGGGGCCGTGGCCCGGCTGCGCGCGCGCGTCGCCGACGAGCTCACCACGACCTTTGTAAGCACGTACTCGCGCACGATTTCACTGTTGGAGGCGTTGGACCCCGCGGTGATCGCGGCGTACGCGCGCCAGGCGACCGGCGAGAAGTTCCTCATCGAGCCCAATCGGGGCTGACCGACGACAACGCGCGGTCAGCGGGTCACGTCAGTCGCCGGCAGCGTTCGCGAAGCCCGCGTTGACCAAGAGCCGACGGAGGTCGACAACGGTCTGGACGTCGATGTCCTTGTGCCGGGGACGGGTGAAGACCTGCTCCTCGTCGCCAACGACCACACGGAACCGGCCCTCGTTGGTCTCGTCGACGCTCCCGACGGCGCTGAGCAGCGAGAGCACGGCTTTCCACTCGATGTTGTGGCCCGACGGGTGTTGAAGGATCGAGCGCAGCGTCTCGCGGTGGTGATTACTCAAGTGCATCGCATTGGGTGTATCGCTCACGTGAGGCCTCCCTACCACGCACCCTACCCACCGACGCGGTGACGACCTCGCGCCGCCGTGGTCAGGTCACCGTCGATGGCACCGTCGCCGATGGCGTTGGCGCGCAGATCTCGAGACTGCGATGATGCGAGCGTGCCGATTGTCACCGTCTTTCGAAGTCGCCTGCGTCCCGGCGTCGAGGACGAGTACCGACGCCTCGCCGACGCGATGAGCACACTTGCCCACGCGATGGACGGGTTCCTCGAAGAGAAGCTCTTCGTGGCCCCCGACGGCGAGCGAGTGACGATCGTCTGGTTCAGCGACTGGGCGAGCCACCGGGCCTGGGCGAGTCACCCCGAACACCGGCGGGCCCAGCGACGTGGCCGTGACGAGCTCTACGCGTCCTACGACCTCGCCATCGCCGAGGTGAGCGACCACCGGCACTTCGAAGCACCACCGGCTTAACCCTGATCGCGGTGGCCCGACGTCACCGCCTGGGCCACGAGCAGCGTCGCGGACCGTCAATCGGGTGGGCACCTGGGCGACCGTTCCCTTATTTCTTTTGATGATGGGCGCCGCCGTGCCCCCCGGCCTGTGCTATCACTGACAGTTGAGTCATATCTCATTTATCGGGGAGGAAGCGATGCAGTTCACATTGAAATCGAAGGGGCGGGCCAGAGGGTTGTTAGCCATGGCCACGGTGAGCACGATGGTTGTCGCGTCGGGAGCGTTCGTCTCGGCCACGGCCAACGCATCATCGGGCGGCACGGTAATGATCGGTG
>JAKBCI010000269.1 GCA_021807965.1 Actinomycetes bacterium | reverse complement strand
AGCTCGACCGAGTCGATCCGCTGACGGCCGAGCGCGATTACCTCTTCGACGACGCGTTGGTAGACGGGCAGCCGCGCGATGGTCGGCTCGGAGAGCTTGCGCCGACGGAGCCGAGAGGTCGTCATCTCCCTACGCTACAAGAGGCCTACCGGCCGAGCTGTCGGCTCCGCTCGGCGGCGGCCGCGACGGCGTCGAGAAAGGCGGCGCGCACCGCGTGATTTTCCAGCGCGCGTAGGCCCGCGGCCGTCGTGCCACCGGGTGAGGTCACCTGGGCGCGCAGCTCCTCGGGCGACGCGCCCGTCTCTTTCAGCAGCGCCGCTGCACCATCGAAACTGTCGATCACTAAGGTGCGGGCCACGCCGCGCGGCAGGCCCTGGTGAACTCCCGCCTCGATCAGCGCCTCGACGACGAGATAGAGGTAGGCGGGCATCGGCCCCGACAGCCCCGTCACCGCGTCAAGGTTGCGTTCGGTCACGCGAACGACGGTGCCGACGGCGCCGAGGATGGACTCGGCCCACGCGAGGTCGTCGGCCGTTACGTGCGCGCCGCCGGCGATGGCGCTCACCCCGCGGCCGACCAGCACCGGCGTGTTGGGCATCGAACGCACGACCGCGACCGGACGCGGCATCACGGCCTCCAGACGCGCAGTCGTCAAGCCGGCGACGACCGAGAGCACACGCGCCACGCCGAGCGCGCCGAGCGTGCGCGCAACCGACTCGGCGTGGTCCGGCTTTACGCAGAGCAAGGCGCCCGTGTCGTCACCCACGTCGTCGAGCTCGAGCGCGGCCTTCACGGCGACGCCGACCAGTCGTTGGCTCAGTGACTCGCGGGTGCTCGCCGTGTGGTCAACGACGCACAGGCGATCGGCACTGCACCACGACGCGCGAAGCAACCCTTCGGCCAGCGCCGAGCCCATCTTGCCACCGCCAACGATCACCAGGTCATAGGACATGACTGCACGCTACCGCCGTCGGTTAGCGCCGTCGGCGCCGATACCACGCGAAGCCCATCGCCATCATCGTCGGGTAGAGCTCGTCGACGTAGATCACGATCGCGGCCATCAGTTCATCGAGGCGCGACTCCGTGAGCTCGTCGACCGGCACCGTCGTCACGAGGTAGATCGCCGACTCGGGGCCGATCGCGAGGTGGACGCCGCGCAAGTCGGCGTTTCGCACGAGACAGTACCGGTAGAGCGTCTCGTGGCCGGTCTCGGGAGCGGGCACGACCTCGGTCTCCACGTGCACCGAGCGCTGGCGCAGCGCGAGCCACACCGTGATGACGTCCTTCTCTTCACCGCGCAGGCGCACCAGCCAGTGGTAGTGGCCGCGCGCGTCGGCGGCGGCGACGTGATCAACCTCGACCGACGCGCCACCGTCGCGCCAGGTCGACGCCCACGACGTCAGGCGCTCGCCGAGGCGCGGCGCGGCGTCGGCGTTGGCTATCGGGAAGCGGTCCACTAGCAGTGGACGAGGCCCGACGCCGCCAGCGAAGTGGTCAGGGCCGTCAGTTCGTCGGCCGCGGCGCGCCACGTGTAGCGTCGAGCCAACTGGACCGCCCCACTCGCCAGCGCGAGTGCGCGATCGGCGTCCAGGACGTGGTCGACCGCGTCGGCCCAGGCCACCGGGGATCGGTCGCGCACCAGCAGGCCGTTCACGCCCGGCTCAACGAGGTTGGTCAGCCCGCCGACGGCGCTGGCGATGACGGGCGTACCGCAGGCCGACGACTCGAGCGCCACCAGCCCGAAGCTCTCCGACCGGGATGGCACGAGCATGACGTCGGCCGCGCGCATCCACGACGAAAGCAGCTGGTGACTCTGGGGCGCGACGAACGTCACGTGGTCAATCACGCCGGCGTCGGCCACGCGCTGATGAAGGTACGCGAGCGTCGCGCGGCCGTCGGAACCCGACGGACCCCCGACGATGGCGAGGGCCGCGTCACGGCCCCGCCGACGCGACTCGATCAGGGTCTCGAGCGCCAGATCAACGCCCTTGAGAGCTTGGAGCCGCCCGACGTAGAGCAAGAGGCTGGTGTCGCGATGTAGGCCGAGAGCGCGACGGGCCTGCGGGCGATGGCCGGGGGCGAAGAACGCGTGCTGCACGCCGAGTGGCACAATGTGCACCCGCGACGGCGACGCGTCGTAGTACCGAACGAACTGCTCGGCCTCGACTTCGCAGCTGGCGAGCACCGCGTCGGCACAGGCGATGATCGACGCCTCCTGGTGGCCCCGCTCCTCGGATTCGGGCTCGAAGTGATCGGCCTTCACCCGCTCCAAGGTGTGAAAGGTGACCACCAGCGGCACGTCGAGCTCGTGTTTGAGCCGGTGACCGGCTAGTCCGCTCAGCCAGTAGTTCGCGTGGATGGCGTCGGGGCGTCCGGCACAACGAAAGAAGGCGCCGACGGCGTCGGCGAAGTCGCCAACGTAGGTCGCGAAGTCGTCGCGATCGAGCGGTGCGGACGGCCCGGCCGTGACGTGGTGAAGGCGAAAGCCCGGTTCGACGAGGACCGAATCGCGCACGTGGGGGTTGTCGCGGCGAGTGAAGACGTCGACGTCGTGGCCGAGGCGCGCGAGCGCGCTCGAGAGCTCGCGCACGTAGACGTTCATGCCGCCGCCGTCGCCGGTTCCCGGCTGGGCGAGCGGCGACGTGTGATACGAGAGGACGGCGAGGCGGGCCACGCCCGTAGCCTAGGGGCCCTGGTCGGGCACTA
>JAKBCI010000268.1 GCA_021807965.1 Actinomycetes bacterium | reverse complement strand
TCAGCGCCTGGGTGTAGCTGCGCGCCGCTCGCTCCTCGAAGCGCCGAATGAGCAGCATCTCGCGGTAGACCTTGGTCAGGGCCGCCACCTCAGCGGGCGTTCGCTTCGCCACCTTGGCGCGCGCGGTGCGCTTGGTCGGTGCCGCGGCACGGGATTTCACCGATTTCGCCGCAACTGGTCTCCCGGCCGCTTTGCGCGGTGCGTTCACTTGATTGGTCATCAGCGCTGTTCTCTCGTTGTCACACTCGCAATGAGTGTCGGGGAAGTACGTACCAGTTTGCCACGGACTACGAAGGAAGATTTTACGGGTCGCTACGTACATTCATGCGCGAAGTACTCACCGCAAGCCACGGCGTCGGACTCGTCAGATCCTCGTCGTGGTCGCTTCTCGCCCGCGGCGCCAATCGGTAACGCCCGAGTGCCTTACCTCTAGGTAACCCGATGACCCCGTAAGCGACTCGGATATCTCGTGCGCCGCACGCGACGATCGGACCTACCAGATATTACTTGCCTGCTGGCAAGCAACGGAACTACGATATCGAGCGTGGAGATGGACCGCGCGCCAGAAACCGATGAGATGGCCGATCGACTTCGGGCGGCCGTCGGGCGCTTGGGGCGCGCACTGCGCTCGGCCCAGGGTGCGAGTCCATTGTCGCCGAGCCAGCGCGACGTCTTGCGTGTGATCGTGCGCCGCGGGCCAATCCGTCTGGCGTCCATCGCCGCCGACGAGGGGATGAACCTCACGATGGTGTCTCGCATCGTCAGCCACCTCGAACGCGCGTCGCTGGTCGAACGCACGCTCGATCCCGACGACGAACGTGTGGTGCACGTCGCACCGACACGCGCGGGTCGCCGACTCGCTGATTCGCTACGCCGCGAACGCACGGCGGTGCTCGGTCGAGCACTGGGCTCGCTCGGCGAACGAGACCTTCGTCGCTTGAACGACGTGTTGCCACTCCTTGACGTCGTCGCCGACTCGGTCGCCACGGAGCGCCGGTGAGTCTGCGTTCGACGGCCGAGCGCACGTTCTCGTCACTGGCCAACCCCAACTATCGGAAGTACTTCTTCGGCCAGTCGACGTCACTCGTGGGCACGTGGATGCAATCGACCGCGCAGTCGTGGTTGGTGCTCGTTCTCACGCACTCGGCGACGGCCATCGGCGTCGTCGTCGCGCTGCAGACCCTGCCGGTCCTGATCCTTGGCCCCTACGGCGGCGTCATCGCCGATCGAGTCGACAAGCGACGTCTCATGATCGTCCTGCAGTCGCTGATGGCGGTGCAGGCGGCGGTGCTCGCCACGTTCACGCTCTTGCACGACGTCACGTACCTCGACGTGTGCGTCCTCGCGGTAGTGCTCGGTCTTAACAACAGTTTTGAGAACCCGTCGCGGCAGGCCTTCATGCTCGAGATGGTCGGACCCGACGACCTGCGCAACGCGGTGAGCCTCAATTCGACGATGAACAACGCGGCGCGCGCCGTCGGCCCGGCCGTGGCCGGCATCCTCATCGCGGCCGTGGGCGAGGGGTGGTGCTTCGTGCTCAACGCGGTGAGTTTCATTGCGGTCGTCGGATCGCTGATGGCGATGGACCGATCGACGCTGTCGCCCAGCCCGCCGGCGGCCCGCGAGCGGGGCCAACTTCGAGCGGGGTTTCGCTACGTCTTTCACACGCCGGCGTTGCTGATCCCGCTGATCATGATGGGACTGGTTGGCACGTTCGCCTACGAATTCCAAGTCACGCTGCCGGTCGTGGCGTCCCAGGTCTTCCACGGTGGTTCGCGCGCCTACGGTTTCTTGGTGACGGCCATGGGCGTCGGCGCCGTCATCGGCGGCCTAGTCTCGGCCACCCGGGGTCGCGTCGGCATCGCGCCGATGGTGGCGGCGAGCACGATCTTCGCCGGGGTGCTCGCGATCGCGTCGGTCGCACCAATCATGGCGTTCGAAATGGTCGCGCTGGCGCTGGTGGGTTTCGCGAGCGTCTCGTTCCTCGCGATGGCGAACTCCACCCTGCAGCTCGCTAGCGATCCAGCCATGCGGGGCCGGGTGATGGCCTTGTGGGCGGTGGCCTTCCTCGGGTCTACGCCGGTGGGCGGGCCGCTCGTGGGGTTGGTGACGAGCCACTGGGGCGCGCGCGTCGGCCTCGGGGTCGGCGCACTCGCGTGCGCGGTGGCCGCGGCGATCGGCTTTGGCGTCGTTCGTCGGTCCAAGTGGCGCGTGGCGCTGGTCGATCGCGCCGCCGACTAGGCCCAGGTCGAACGCTGCGCCGTGAACTCGACGGTCAGCCAGATGTCGTGGGGGAGCTGGTCGAGCTTGGCGAACAGCGCGTTGCGCACGAGGTCCGACTGGCCGGCGGTCCACGCCGGCGGCACGATGAACTCAAGCTCAACGTAGAACTTGCGGCCGATCTTGGTCATGCGCAAGTGATGATCGCCGAGTCCAAACTGCGTGACCACTTCGTCGACGGCATCGCTCGCTGGCCCGCGGAGTTCCTTGTCGGGACTCCCCTCGACCAGCTCGATGAACGTGGTGTGGATCATCCGCAGCGGCGGCGCCACGAAGACGAGGCACGCGAGAATCACGAGGGATGGGTCAAGGTAGTGCGCCGCGGGCGCCGCCGACGTGCCGGTCAAGATGTGGGCACTGATGTAGGCGATGATCATCGCCGAACCGAGGACACCGCCGGTGAGCCACTGCGCGGCCTCGGCGCGCAC
>JAKBCI010000014.1 GCA_021807965.1 Actinomycetes bacterium | reverse complement strand
GATGGTGCTGTTCCCCCCGTGAGATCGGTCTCGCGACGGGCAGGCTCGGCGGTCGGCCGACTCGTACGCCATCGTTCGCCGGCGCGCGCCGGCCGCGACATCGTCGACGCACGACTCACCAGCCGTGGCGACGACCCCGGCGGACGCGGCGCGGCTGGGCCGGCGTGGTTCACCGCGCGAACAGCGCAGGATCTCTTCACGACGAGCAGCGTCATGACCGTCACTCAGGCTGGGGACAAACGTCTCCGGACAACTCGCAGTCCCTGACGCGTTTACCAGCGCGGACCCAATTCTCCCGCACGGCACCGTGGCGGTCCCACTCTTGGATCCTGGGAGACGGTCGCGCGCTACTCGCGGATGACGACGCAACGGCGATACCTGGCATCTCGTGCCATGACTCGGGGTCCGGCGGGGCAACTACCAACCCGCAAGACTCGAGCCCGGAGCCCAGCAGCTGTGCGTGCCGCTGGAGAGGCGCTCTGGCAGGCGAACGGTGGCCACCGGTCCCGCAGCGATGTCCGCGCCGTCGTAGACGACGCAGTCGGATCGGTCCCGATTCATGTCGACCGTGTAGGTCACGAGGTAGACGTCGTCTTCGCCGCGTTGGCCGACCTTGGGCGCAACGCCAATCTCACTGCAGTACACGCCGTCGTCGAGTGTGACGCGCACCTCGCTGCCGGTCTGCGTATCGTGCTTGACGAAGCCATTGAACAGGAACCATCCGGGTCGGTTCGTCGCCGCGTACACGTAACGAGAAGGTCGTCCTGCGAACGTGGCGTTGATGACGCCAAACTCACTGCAGGTCGCCGTGAGGTCCTCTTCCTTGACCGAACCCGTGGCCAGGTTCATTCGCCACCGGTGCAACCGAGTCTGCATCACGTCTTGAGCCAAGAAACGGAACATGCGCGACGACGGACCTTGCGGGCTGGAGTCCTTGGGTTCCGGACAGCCCTGGAAGAAGCCCTCCACGACAATGTCGTCTCCCTCTTCCCAGGCGTTCGTCCAGTGCAGCACGTACGTCGGGTCAAAATCGAACCACGTGATCGATTCCGAACCACCACGCCGCGGGATGACGCCCAATCGCGACGGCAGGTCCCGGTGGAGTCGAGACACGTAGTGACCCTGCTTGATGAGATCTGGATCCCAGAACAGGGGGAGATCATTCAGAATCGCGTAGTTCTCCGTGAAGGTCATATCGTGAGGGAGCCGCGCGCCGGGAATGTCGATGGGCACGTAGTGCACGAGGCGGCGCGCAGCGTCGACCACCCCGTAGTGCAAGAACGGCGGCTTGGTCGAGTAGTTGAAGAAGAGAAGCTCACCGGTGTGCTCGTCGACCTTGGTGTGAGCAGACACTCCCACGTCCGACGGGTACGCACCGCCCCACGACTCCTTGCCCAGATCCTCGAGCGTCATCGGATCGAGCCGGTAGAGATCACCGCACTGCCAGAAACTGGTCACGGCGACGCCCGCGTGCACTACCACGTCGGTTGACGAGGCGTCCTTCATCAGCCCTCGAGCGCCCCAGCCATCCCTGCGAATTGACAGGGCGGGGTTCTCAGCGATGCCGGCCCACAGCGGACCCCCCGCCGCCTGTTCAGCACGGAAGCCATCGGTCTTGACGAATCTATTGCGATACGTCGCTTCACCATCGCGAAACATCGTCATGTGGACCATGCCATCGCCGTCAAAAGGGTGGTAGTTCACCAGGGCCGGGTGCACTGGGTTCTCGGTATTACGAAGGTAGACGCCGGACAAGTCACGGGGCAGTTCACCTTCAACGTCCAGGTTTTCGGCATCGAATTCACGGGTTTGGGGTCGCCACGGTCCCGTTCGATACGGATGATCATCGTCCGTCGGCAAGGTCGACAACGTCGTAGCAAATACTGAGACATCCATTACTCTGACATTCCCTTCTGGCGAGCACCGGCCCGCCCGAGCACGCGACTAGTCGTCGGCACCACCAACGACGAAGCTCACGGCCGTCGTCAAGCTGCCCCCAATATTGAGCGTCGCAAACCGCGAGGCGCCTTCGACCTGGCAGTCTTGTGCGCGGCCAGTCACCTGGCGCGCGGCGTCGTGCAGCATTCGCACGCCGGTGGCACCGACGGGGTGGCCGACGCCGATCAGGCCACCGCTCGGATTGATCGGAATCGAACCATCTCTCTCGAGGTCACCGTTCTCGATGGCCTTCCAACTTTCGCCGGGCTCGGTGATGCCGAAATGATCGATCGCCACGTACTCCGACATCGAGAAGCAGTCGTGAACTTCGATGCCGTCGAGTTCGTGGACGTCGCCAATCCCGGCCCGTTCGAGTGACTGGCTCGCCACTCGTCGTACGTGAGGGAACACGTGGGTCTCATTGCGACTACGGACCAGCTTCTGCTCGAGCGAGAGCCCCGCCGTGGCGTGGGCCCAGCCCAGCACGCGCGCCGCACGCCCAGTCGACTTGGTCGAGCTCTTGAATCGGTTGGAGACCAGCAGCACACCCGCGCCACCATCGGTCACCTGACTGCAGTCGGTTCGTCGCAACCGACCCTCCACGATTGGGTTCGAGGCGTCACTGTCACTGAAACTCGCGTCGGTGAACGTCCACTCCCGAGTCTGCGCCAGTGGATTGGACCGAGCGTTGCGAGTATTTAACTCGGCAATGGCGTGGAGGTAGTGGTCATTGAGACCGTAGCGACGCTCGTACTCGTCACCGATCTGACTGAACATGTACGGCCACATGAACTTGGCGTCATCGCCCTCGTGCCCGACCCACGCCGCCGCGCCGAGGTGACGGGGGGCGTCGACGCCGGGGACGTTGCGCTCCTGTTCGATCCCGAGCACGAGTACGCAGTCGTAGCGACCGGCTTCGATCTCGGCCATGGCCGCCAAGACCGCCACTGAACCCGACGCGCACGCGGCTTCGTGCCGAGACGCCGGAAGCCCCCAGAATCGGCTATCAACCGTGGCCGGCATGGCTCCCAACTGTCCCTGGCCATTGAAGAGCTGTCCGAAGGCGTTGCCAACGTGGATCGATTCCACCGCACTCGCGTCGACGCCAGCGTCATCGAGGGTTCCGTCGACGATCTCGACTACGAGATCGGACACCTCGAGACCCTCACGCAGCAGATTCCTGGAAAAGTCTGACTGGTAGCTTCCGGCAATCCACACGCCGTCCGAACCCATGGCCCACCCCCACAATCGATACGTATTCTACAATAACAGGAGTAACTACAACGTTGCCCGAAGCATCACCGCGCGGCACTCAGCGACGAAAGACGGGGTCGTCCGGAAACTTCAAGCCATGGCGCATCCGAGTCGCGTCTGGAGTCAGGTAACCCTGAACCCACGTCTCGTTGGTAGGAACGTCCAGGTTCCACTCCCAGAGCAACTGACGGTGGGCGATCCCCCACCGGCCCTCGCGACGCGCCATGCGGTCGATGATTCTCGCACCGACGAAGCAGTCGAACCGCTGGCCGTCTTTCTTCACGCGCGCAAACGTGGTGGCGTATGACTCGACGTCGGCCACGTCACCGCGAAGTTCGATAAGGACATTGCTCAACACGTGGCTGGTGAGGCTCTTCGGATGCGTCACGCTGGCGGCAATACTCTCGACGTACTGCTCGGCCGGACCCTCCCAAAGGCCACCGTGATCTTCCGTGGCCCCGGGTAGGTAGCACGACCGCAACGTCTCGATGTCTCCCCGGTCCACCGATCGGAAGTACCGCGTCAGTACCTCGGTGATCGCCTGCTTGTCCAAGAGCTCCCGAATCTGAGCGTCACGATCCGTCACATCAACCCACTTTCTCAGCACTCCACGACGTGCCCGCCGTTGCGGCATTAACTACAGTTAGCAGAGTAATACATGGAGTCTATCGCCGTCTGACGCTGAACAGCGGGGAAGACGTGGCACCGCGCCACCTAGGACGAGCGTGCGAACGGGACGATCCATGGTCGTTCCGCGGCGCCACTGGCCGCCGGCAGCAGCACTGGCGGACGACCACACCGTGGTAAACGCCAAGCTCGCGCAAGCCGTACCACTCGAGTAGGGGCTGAATCTCATCGGTTCGTGAAACGTATCGAGTCGACCACTGAGCCATCTCATGGTGCGGTCACGAACACCGCGATCACTGCAGTGACGGGCTCGTTGTCGGCGGCCGCACCGACGAAACTATGACGAGTCGCGCCAGACAAAAAGCCGCCACTTGGTGGCCGAGGCACCTGTTCGCGAGCCAGTCGCCCTTGAGAGTCGTTGTTGGTAGGGGTCTTCCCCGTGCTCTCTGAACTCGAACACAATCAGCCCGCAGCGAGAGCCACGACGGCGTTGAGGCAGGTAGTCGTGTCGCCAGCTCTCGACGCGAACCTCGGCCCCGAGCAGTAACTGGACGCAATGTCGGCTCGAGCACTCGTCACGCCGGTGCGAGTCGATGGACGCCACGTGGTCGCTCGGCCACGGTGAGCAACGAATCGAGCAACCGTGTCACGACGACGGCGCCGGCGGTCCCGCGCTCGACGCGGCGAATCGGCGCCTCCCTTGACAACGCACACAACCCGGCCGGGACGATCCACTCGACCCGCTACCCGCCGAAGTCGCGGCTCCCGTTCGTGGTGCAGAGAGCGACACGGGTGGCGAGCACACGGCACCGGGCACCTGACGACCGTTCGCGTACGGGAAGACCTTGTACGACTGACCCGCCCCTACACAACCATCGAAGACGTCGGACTCTCGCCAACGCCGTGGGGGCGTTGGCCACACTTGACGCGCCCATCACGCGGCGCCAGCCCCGGCCGTATGTCTTCACGCGTTAGAACACCGAGATCGACGACCATCATCGCGATCGGCTCGCGGAACCGGGCCAACGGCTTGTTCCACCACGCGTCGACACGCACGTCAGCGTGTCAGTTTGGTCATGGTATGTCGAGGGTCGAACGCCTGGCTAACAGCAGTCGGGGTAGTGCTGGCTGCAGCGGGACGACCCCGACCAGGCGACGTCGACTGGTTCGAGTAGCTGAGTCGACGCACTGCTCAGGGCATTCGTGAATCCCTTGCAACCGATGAAACACCGCGCTATCATCCGCGCGTTCGTACGCACGTCGGTGGTCGTGCTGCGAGAGCTCCGCAGCACCAGGGCGGAGGAGTGTCCCGGTGTCACCCCTCGTCGTCCGGAGAGGGGAGGCTGGTGCAGTCCCGCGTACCAAACCAGACGGTACCCGATCAAGCGCTCGCGCATCGACGCGACGCGACGTCGCAACGCCACGGGCGCGTGTGGGTGCTCGCCGTTGTCCTAGTACTCGCGCTAGGGGCTGTCGATACGTCAGCGCCGGCGGGAGCCCAGCCAGCGCTTCAGTCTTACTTCGCGCCAGCCGCCACCTCCTGGCTGAATACCCCCACGGGGTACGTCCTCGGCGAGGGCGCGTGCGTCATCCCCCAAACCGGCTGCACGTCGGTCTTGCTAACGCGCGATGGCGGTCAAACGTTTTCGCGCCTTCCCGGTCCCCCCGTTCCCATAGCCTCGCAAGACGGCGCGGCAGTCCTCGCCGTAAGTCATCTGCTTTTCGTCAACTCCCAGGTGGGCTACGCCTGGGGACCGGGCCTGTGGATGACGAGCGACGGCGCACGGCACTGGACGACGCTGTCGCCGACCAACGTCATCACTGTCCTACACGCCGAGAACGCCGTGGACGTGCTCGCGTTGTCCTGTGACCCAATCGCCGCGACGTGCGAGTCGCCCCAACTCGACGTTTGGCGCGCCCCGATCGGTCACACCGCGCTAACCCTGGCGACCCGTCTCGCCGGTGGCGGACAGTGGGAAGCGGCCGACGTCGGCGCGGTCGGGGTGATCGCCAGTGCGTCAACCATTGGGCCCAATCGGCTTTGGCGCTCCAACGACGGTGGGGCGTCCTGGTCGGTCGGCCAGCAGCCGTGCAACGCCAGCTCGGCGACCGTACCCGGCGCCGTCGCGGTGACCCGAGGCGGCGGCATTCTCGTTGTGTGCGGTGGACCACCGGGCGCGGGACAGCAACAAAAGACGCTCTACGCCTCCGCTGACGACGGCACGACGTTCGTCGACGTTGGCCCGACGCCGCTAGGCGGCTTGGTGCAGGAGGTGGCGGCCTTTGGGCGTGACACGCTCGCCATCACCGCGCGCTCGGGAGCCGACGACATCTACGTCTCGGTGGACGGCGGACTGCACTACACCACGACCGTGGTGTCGAATGGGGGCGCAGCGTTAACGAGCCTGGCCTGGACGAGTCCATCGCGTGCGGTCGTCGTTGAGGGCGGTCCCGGTCGGGCCGGCCCCAACCACTTGCTCGTGAGTACTGATTTCGGTGCGCGATGGACGGTGCTCCCGGTATCCAGTGCCCGGCCCGCGGCACCCATTACGGCCAGTGCGGTCTGGCCGGGAGCTGTGCGCGCCCAGGCGTTGGGCGCCGCCGCGTGTCTCCAAGGGACCCGAACGTCGGCGACGATGCCGTGCCTACGGAACTTCCTGCTCGTCCACGGGGCCCCGATGGGCGCCGTCACCTTCGTCGTCAACCAACACGCCTACCTGATCGGATGGCGACCGGGCGCCATCGCGGTTGGCGACGAACTCTCGCTCGTTCCTATGGACTGCGGTTGCTCACAACTGGTGGTGGCCACATCCACCGGCATCGTCACGACACCGCACCCGCAACCCGGCGGCCCCGGGTGGGCGAGCCTCGCGCGCTGGTACCCGCTTCCCGGCGGCGGCTCGGGCCTCACGCTCGCCGGCCTCAACGGGTGGGTCGAGTCCGACCCGACCTCCGGTAGGTCCATCGTCCTGCAATACCCGCTCGTGAACCGTTGTGCGAGTTGCGCGGTGCCTTACCGCCTGCGAGTGCGGGTGCCGCTCTCGGTCACGGGCGAAGTGCAGCCCACCGTGAGCCTCGGGCCCTGTCTCGTCCCTGGCGCGACGCCACCGGACCGGAACGTACCGCGGTGTCCACCCGTGATGGCCTGGCTCACGTAGTCCGGTCGCGAAGCTCACGAAAGGAGTCATCTTGTCCCACACAACGAGGCGATACCTATCGGCGATGATCATCGCCGTGCTCGTCACCGTCGGCATCGTCGGCGGGAGCGCCAACGCCGGTGGCGCCACGCGCTACCGCGGTGTGCTGCGACCCTACGAGCGCACGTCGTCCGCGTGCCGCACGGCGATCCTGGACGTGTGGGGTGACCTGCTGCGCGGTGGGATCGCGTGGCGCCGGGATCTCTTCGCCTTTCGACCACTCGTAGCCGGCACCGGCGCGCCGACGGCCGCGCACGCCGCCAGCACCATTGCGCGCAGCCGGGGCCTGATGCCCGCGTGCGACGTCGAAACCGTCTCCTACGCCGCTCGCTCCCTCGCGCTGGTCGGCCTCTTCGGTGGGCCGAGCGCGCTCGCGCACCTGCGAACGCAGTGGTCCTCGATGTCGAGCGCGCAGCGCGCGACGTTCGAACAACACCTCCTCTACGGGGAACCGTCGTCGATCTCGCTGTCCGTGGGTTCGATCACGATACTCGCGCACCGACCCGCCAGCGAAACAGTGCGCGTCGCGCTTATCGAGCACCTGACCGGAGCAACTACCACGTCGGACGCCACCGTATCGGTAGTTCGCCTGACTGGGCGCTGGTACGTGTCGTCGATCTCGAACCTCGGCATGAACGTCGGGTAGTCGCTCGTCCACGACCATCGACGCGATATCGACACGACGTGGCGACCAGTAGCTGACCATCGGGTGGCCGTGGATCGTCGCGAGTCGACGAATAATGGGCGCGTTTGGACTAGGGATCTACGTACGCCCTGGCGAAACGACGGGACGTGACCGGCCGACCTGCGGTGACGGTGCAGCCGTGGTTCGCCAGCCGCTCTTCGGACCCGTCGGGTTCGCCACACTGTCCAGGATCGCCTCCCACCAGGAACGAGTCAGTTAAACGTCTTGTTCGCGCCAACGCGGCTACGACCACGGCCACTCCGGCTTGCCATCGACGGTGGAGAGATCTACCATGACGTCGAGCGACCACGTCGCACCCCCCGCGGCGCGGCCACCGTGCGAGCGGTGTCGCGAAGGCCCCTCTGGCCCAAAGCGACGCACGAGGGGGTACGCGTGCGACGATCTTGTAACCCGGTGAAACATCAGTTCAATCGATTGGCCATTGGCGCGGCCGTACTGCTCGTGCTTAGTCTGCCGACAACGGCCAGCGCGCAAGGATTCGCGCGGGCCGCGTCTCATCGCACGGATCACACGTGCACCCCACTACGGATCACCGTGCTCAACGTACCCGTCGGGTCGAGCGCCGCGGTCGTCCTACACGGACCCAGCGGCGTCACCAAGGACTTTCCCACTTCGGGCTCCACCTGTCTGGAGATTCCGGGAACGTATTGGCTCGTCGCTAGTCCAGTGAACTTCACCACGGACCTGGGACAGTCGTGGCGGGCGTACCCCTCGGGATTCGGTGGCGCGTTCGCCACCCAGGTCCATCGTTTCGTCGTCACCGCCACGCCCTCGATCCTCCCGCTCGTTGAGAGCGTCAACTACTTCGATCAGGCGCCACTCAGTACGACGGTGCTCGCCCGCTCCCAGGTCATCGTGCCCAAGGGTCGCTTCTTACCGGCCTTTGGCGCGCTGTCACTGCATCTCTCGACAGCGACGACGGCACTGCAGCCCGGCGACACGATCGTCGCGCCCGTCGGTCCGGGGCTTCCTCACGGACTCCTCGGCACCATCGTCTCGATGCATAGCGTCGGCCCCACGGTCACAATGGTGACGACACCGACCACACCGTTTCGCGCGTTCTCGCGGGGCATTATTCACATGCGCGCGTCACGTTACGCCGCCGCATCAGCGTCACTTGGCGGATTGAGCGCCGCCGCCCGCACGCGCTCGCCGCACGATCTGTCGGTCGGCTGTGGCTCGATGTTCAGCGTGTCCGGTACGGCCGACTTCCAGCCATCGGCGTCGCTCAATCTCGGCTGGTCGTGGGGGCCGTGGTACGCGCCCTGGCAAGTCGAGATATCGGGGAGCTTCTCCTTGTCCCCCGGGGTCAGTGGTCAGTTGACGATCTCGGATACCAGCGGGGTCTCGTGCCACGTCGGCGTCAGCCTGCCGCCAGTAACCATCGGCACGGTGTGCACGGAGATTGGATGCTTTACCTTCAACTTGGACGTAACCGCATCGGTCAATGGGTCCGTCGACGACGCCCTCACCCAGAGCATCAGCGAGAGCCTCAACGGTTCCGTCGGTGCGTCCTTCTCCTTTGGCTACAACGGGAGCGGGTTCCAGTCCTCTAATACGCTCGCGCTCACGGGCACCTCGACGAACACGAACGTGTGGCAGGGTTCCGTCGGCGTGGGAATTGGCCCTGCCCTACAGGTTCTCTACGGCATTCCCGACGTCGGCGGCGTCGGACCGCAGGTCGGTGTGCAGGACACGGCGAGCCTCGACGCAACCGCGACGGGTTGGAGTCTCCAAGGAGGCGTGCAAGCAACCGTTGGCTTCGCACTCTCGGCACTCGGCTTCTCGTACTCGGACTCCGTCGACGTGCCCGTGTCGACAGTAACGTTGGCCAGCGGCTCGTGGCCGACCCAGCCAAGTCCGCCGCAGAGCGTGACCGCCTCACCGGATCCGAACGCACCGGCGAGCTCGGTTGACGTCTCCTGGCTCGCGCCAACGTGGCCCGGCGTCTGTGGCATCAGCGGATACGGCGTCAGCGTCGGCGCGACGTCGACGACCGTCGGTCCGAGTGCGACCACCGCCACGGTCACCGGTCTGTCCGGTGGGACTACCTACCCGGTGACGGTCACCGCGACGACGAACTCGTGCGGATCGAGTAACGCGACAACGTCGGTTACGACTCCACTCTCGCCACCGGCCGCGCCCACCCTAAGTTCGTTGACGACCGCCTACGGGGGGAGCGTGCCGGCGGGCTGGGCGACCTTCACCGTGCCCCCGTCGTGTACGGGCTGCGCTACGCCGACCGGCTACCAGATCGTCTGGTCTGGTGACGGTACGTCGGGCACCGTTACCGCTACCGGCGGTTCGTCCTACATCGCGCTTCCGGCGTGGGGTGTCCCCTACCGCGTCACCGTGGCCGCCACGAGCGCTGAGGGAACTGGCCCCGCGTCCAACGAGTTGACCCTGACGCCAACGTCGCCGCCGAGCGCGCCGAGCAACCTCGCGGTCAGCGCCGGTCTACTGTCGTCGGCGACCTACTCTGGTCCATCCGCCACGTTGACGTGGTCGCCGCCCGACTCCGACGGCGGGCTGCCACTCACCAGTTACGAAGTCTCGTGGACCAACGGCCAGTTCTCCCAGCCCGCTTCTGCGGGCACGCAAGCGGTCATTCATCTGCCGACGTGGGGTGTTCCCTATACCTTCTGCGTGATCGCGTTCAACTCGCTCGGCAATGGTCCGACCTCACCGTGCGTCACGGCGACGGCTATCGCGCCGCCGAGCGCGCCTACTGGACTTCAAGTCAGCACCGCAACCGGCGGCGCCGTCACTCTCAACTGGCTCGCGCCAGCGGACCACGGATCGCCCATCTCGGTATACCTGGTCCAGTGGGGTACGACGGGCGCGTGGTCGAGTGAACTCGCGGGCACCACGTCGGTTACCGTCGCCCTCACCTCGCCGGGCGCGTACTTCTTTACCGTGCTGGCTCGTAACGCCGCAGGCGACGGTCCAACGAGCTCGAGCGTGTGCGCCACATCGGGTAACGCGGCGCCCTGTCCGCCCACTATCACGGCCACGTCGGGCGGTGGCCTTCAGTTCGGTCCGTCAGTTTCCTGGTCGCCGCCCACTCAACTGGGCGGGTCCGCCATCGTCTCCTACACCATCAACTGGTCTGGTCCCTCCACCGGTAGCCAAACGGCGGGGGGGACCGCGACGTCCGCAGCGCTGCCGCTGCCGGACACGGGGACGTACACCGTCGTCGTCAGCGCCACCAACGCAACCGGCACCAGTCGGCCGTCTGATCCCGCCACGCTCACCGTCGTCCCCTACCACCCGCCACCACCATGATCGAACGTCCATAAACGACCCACTGGAGCCTTCAACTGCGAGCGACCGGACCAGTTGGGGTTGCGTGGTACCGGCGATAGGGTCACGGGAGTGACGGACTCGCCGTACGTAGACAATCGAAACGATGACGACGACCTGTCGGTCAATCGACCCGGGGGGTCGTTACGGCGTCGCGCTGAAGCCATTCAAGTGGCGCATCCATTCCGGGTGGCCCTGCTGCGTTTCGTTGGCGAACACAGCCAGGAGCGAGCTTGGCGCCGCGGAGCGGAAGGCGAAGAAGAAGTCGGTTGGCAACTCCGCAAGCTTGGTGAGAACTGGAAGGTCCTGCACAGCGTGCCTCTCGGTACCGGTGACACTGATATCGATCACGTGGTCATCGGGCCATCGGGCGTCTTCACACTCAACACTAAGAATCATCGCGGGGGACGCGTCACGGTTACGCCGAGGGCGATCTACGTCAATGGGACGTACCAGCCTTACGTGGCCAAGGCACGCACTGAAGGTAGGCGGGCGACGGCGCGACTATCGAGGGCGTGTGGCTTTCGAGTTGATGCTCAGCCACTCATTGTCATTATGGCTTCTGAACTGCGATACAAGGGCGACCCCGAAGTCGTCGACGTCGTCGGACGAAAGCAGGTCGCACGCTGGCTGCTCAGTCAGTCGACCGTCCTCGCCACCGACGAGGTCGACGCGATCTACGCCGTGGCCCGTCGCCGTTCCACGTGGGTTAGTTGACACGGCGAGCACTGCTCGAACGTCCCCTTCCCAACACGTTGTAGCGCGGACGTAGCATCGAATGGCTCAACGAACCGAGTCCGCGGCCGACCACCACGACCAAACCACGTGGTTTCGCGATCTCGAACACCGCCGTCGCTCCAGTGGCTAGGTTCGTGGTCGATGGCCAACGAATCCAGCCCGCTCGTCGCGTCGAGCCTCGACGACCTTCGTCGACGTACCAGTGAGAAGTGGCGTCGCTATCCCGATGACGTACTCCCTCTCTGGGTCGCCGAGATGGACACGCCCCTCGCTGAACCCGTCGAGCGCGCCCTCGTGCGCGCCGCCCGAGTCGGTGACCTCGGCTACACCATTGCGACCGCCTACCTCGAGGCGCTCGACAGGTTTGCGCGACGTCACTGGGATTGGGACGTCGCACCCGGCCGCGGCCGGGCCGTCGCGAACGTCATGAGCGGCGTCGCGGCCGCGATCGGAGCGTTGACGGAACCCGGTGACCGCGTCGTCATCAACTGCCCGGTCTACCCACCGTTCTATACCTACACTGAGAACAGCGGGCGGGTCGTCGAGGAGGCGCCGCTCGACGCTGGCGGACGGATCGACTTCGAGGCGTTGGAACGGGCTTTCGCCCGAGCTCGCGACGCCTCACGACATCCCGTCTACCTGCTCTGCAGCCCGCACAACCCAACGGGCACCCTGCATCGTCGCAACGAGTTGGACCACGTACTCGACCTCGCCGATGGGTACGGACTGCGCGTGATCGCCGACGAGATCCACGCGCCACTGGTGCTGCGCGGCGAATTCACGCCGCTACTGAGCCGGCCGGGGGCGCAACGTTGCGTCGCGGTACTCTCGGCGTCCAAGGCCTTCAACCTCGCCGGCGCGCCGGCGGCCGCCCTCGTAGTCGGCGACGACGCCACCGACGTGCTCGCGACACTCGAGCACCGGGTCGTTCCCGGACCGAGCCACCTCGGTGTCATTGCCCAGCGCGCTGCGCTGCTCGAGGGTGATCCGTGGCTCGACGCGCTGCTCGGCGACCTCGTCGCCCGACAAGACCTGCTCGTCGCGCTACTCGCGACGCACCTGCCCCAGGTGCGCTACCAGCCCGGCGACGCGACCTACCTCGCCTGGCTCGATGCGCGGGCGCTGGCGCTACACGACACTGAGGGCGTGCGCGGGCGAATGGAAACGCTCTCGGGCCCGGCGTCGCACTTCCTCGAGCACGCGCGCGTGGCCCTGAGCGATGGCGCCGCGTTCGGCGCCGGCGGTCCCGGCCACGTACGCCTCAACTTCGCCACTACCGAGGACATCCTCACCGAAGCTGTTACGCGAATGGGCAAAGCCGTCGACTAGTAGCGATTGGCCGCAACCGCCGGTCCTAGCATCCCGTCGCCGGTTGTTGGAAGCCCGGGAAGGGATTGAGCGTTCCCATCAGGGTGTAGCGTCCCACCGACGACGTCGGCGTCTGGGTAGGCGCTGCCGCACTGGGGTCCAGACGCATGAACCAGGGCAGAAATACCTCGTCTTCGGGGTGGTAGTAGCCGTCGGCGGCGCTCGTCGCACCGTTGGGATAGTTCTGTTGCTCAAAGGTGTTGGTGCCCATCGCGAAGCCGATCCCCACCACCGGGTCCCCGGTCTCGAGGTACCCCGAGCACCCGTACTGCGGGGCGGTCGGCGTCAGCCACGGCTCGACGGCGTTATTGACGAAGGGGTCGTCGGACCACTCCGATATTTCGTGGCTCAGCGCGTGAATGTCCTGCAACGCCCAGTACGAACCCGAGGCGTTGAAGATCCCGGGCTGCACCCACGAGGCCCACGCGTAGGTCTGAACGAACTGGTTCCCGTTGCCGTGCGCGCTCGACGTCGCCCCGTGGAAGCCGATGACACAGCAGTTGAAGACGCTGTGACCGGTGTAGAGCATGAGGTTATTCGTCAGGTACAGCGGCAGGTGAGTCGGCTGGGCAGTGGTGATGAGATGCTTGATCTGGCTAACCCACCAGTCGTAGCTGACGTCAGGGAAGACGACCCCGACCGTCGTCGCCAGCAGCGTGCCCTCGTTGCCCGGCACCGTGATAGTGATCGGACTCTGCACGTTCGGTGCCAGATACACGTGGTACGGGTCATTCGCGCCCTGTTGATTGAACTGGGCGCGCATCGTTGCGTCCTCGAGCTGGAGCGGCTGCCCCGTCATTGCGGGCAAGAGACTCCCACCCGCGCCCTTAACCATTTGTGGGTACTTAGGGAATATGCCGGCGGCCGTGGCGGCGGGCGTCGACCCGTAGTCGTTGGCGGTAAAGATCGGTGAGGCCAGTGTCGCCTGCAAGACGCCCGAGGTGGCTGTGCCAGCCGAGAAGGTCATACCCCCAACCACGAGATTGATTGGCGTGATGTCCACGGGAATCGACGTTGTGCACGTCGAACCGACGCAGGTGTTCGGGTCTGCCCCCACCATGTTGTAGCCGTAGGTCACGCCGTTCGTCGGATTGAGGCTCGAGTCCCAGAAGTGGGTGACGGTATCGCTGCTCGGCTGAGCCGTCGCCCCCCCGAGCGTCGTAAAGGTCGGCACCATGCTCGAAGCGTTGATGATCGGTATGGCGGAGCCACTGGCGACACCCAGTGGTGCAACGACACCCATCGCCAAGAATCCGGCGCCGACGAGTGCCAATAGTCTCGACCTTCTCATCTCGCACCCCCATGTCCACGGCGTCATGACCGCCAAACGAGAAGTTCTCGAACGGACCCAGTCGCGTACAGAGTCGATCCTGAAGTACCACTCAGTTCGACGTTGTCCCGAACGCCCTAGCCAACGATTCGTACCAACTCTGGCTCCGCCCGCGCGGCCGTTGTGGACGCCGCCCGATCACTGGCCGGCAAGTCGGGACCGAGTCCGGACCAACCAGATTGGCCCGCGTAACGGCTCGCTACG
>JAKBCI010000267.1 GCA_021807965.1 Actinomycetes bacterium | reverse complement strand
GGCGAGGGCCGCCGACACCCCGCCGAGCGGGATGGCGAACGGGAAGTTCCACGGGGGCACGACGAGCACGACCCCGAGCGCGACGGAGGACTCGTCGGCCGGGTGACCCGCGTAGTAGCGCAGATAGTCGACGCCTTCGCTGACTTCGGGGTCGGCTTCGGCCACGGTCTTGCCGCCGTCGCGAGCCATCACCGCGATGAGCTCAGCGCGACGCTCGACCAGCAGCGCCGCGGCCGCCTCGAGCAGCCGGCGCCGGTAGTGGGCCCCGCGGTCGTTCCAAACGGGCTGGGCTCGGTGGGCGCGCGCCACGGCGTTGTCGACACCTGCCGCGCTGGTCACGCGGTACCGGTACCACGACGCACCGGTGTTCGGGTCCTCGCCGAACTCGAAGTCCTCGTCCTCACCGGGCACCACGTTGGCGTCGTCACCGACGACCGTATCGCGCGCGGAGGTGATCTCGCGGGTCGCGTGCTGTACCGCGGCGACGAAGATGCGGTCGGTCGGGTCGCCGTCGGCGACGTTGGTGAACCGCTGGGACGTCTCGACCACCGGGCCCCGGCGGCGGTCCGTGTCGAGGTGGTGGCGGTCCGCGATCGAGTCGAGGAAGCGACGTTTCTGGTCGGCGTAGACCGCGGGGTCGTGCGCAATCGTGAAAGCCGCGCGCAGGTAGTTCTCGGGCGCGGTGTTCTCGTCGAGTCGACGCACGAGGTAGGCCACCGCGGCGGCGAAGTCGTCCTCGTTGGTCACCGGCGCGTAGAGCAGCACCCGATGGCCGGCGGCCGCGAGCACCGCCGCCTCGGCGGGGGCCATGCCCTCGAGCATCTCCAGGTCGAGCTGGTCCTCGACACCGCGCGCGCGCGCGACCGCGATCGCCCACGCGACGTGGAAGAGGTTGTGGCTCGCCACGCCGATACGCACCGCGGCGGCGTTCGCGGGCCGCAGCGCCACGTCGATCAGTCGCGCGTAACTCGCGTCGACGTCTGCCTTGGTGTCGTAGGGCGCCGCCCGCCAACCGTGAAGCTCCGCCTCGACGTGTTCGACGGCGAGGTTGGCCCCCTTCACCAACCGGACCTTGATGGCGGTGCCGGTGCGCGCGTAGCGCTCGACCGCCCAGTCGACGAGCTCGCCGAAGGCGCCGTGGGAATCGGGGAGGTACGCCTGGAGCACGACGCCCGCGCTCAGATGGTCGAACTCGGGCTCGGCGAGCACCGCGCGAAAGGCGTCGATGGTCAGTCGAAGGTCGCGGTACTCCTCCATGTCCAGGTTGACGAAGACGCCGTGGTCGCGAGCGGCGCGAAACAACACCGTCAGGCGTTGCGCGACTCGCTCGAGCGATCCGTCGTGGTCGATTGTCGTCAGCTGGCTCACGATCGACGAGACCTTCACCGAGACGTAGGTGACGTCGGGCCGGGCGATCACGTCGAGCACGCGCTCGAGTCGCTCGGTCGCCTCTGACTCGCCGAGCACGGCCTCGCCGACGACGTTGACGTTGACCCCGAGCCCCTCACGGCGGCGCGCCGTCACGTGACGGCCCAGCGCCTCGGGTGCTGCGTCGAGGATGAGCCCGGCGCTCAGCCGACGGACCCGCCAGCGAACGAGGTGGATGACCATCGCGGGTGCGATCGGCCCCAGCGCCGCGAGGGCGCGCAGCCCGACGACGTTCCACCATCCGAGGCCGCGCGCCGTCGCGCGCCGGGCCGAGGCCCGCAGCACCCGCAGGGCCGGCTCGCGCGAGGTGAATCGCATGACCTCGTCGGTCAGGGCGATCGTCACGTCGAGGGCCGAGGGATCGCGGAACAGTCCGACGAACCGACGCCGGGCGGCGCGGTCGGCGCGCCGGCGCCGGCGCTCCGCCTCGGCCAGCATTGTCGTAACGACGTCACAGACGCCATCGGCCAGTTCATCGAGTGAAACGTCGCTACCCGCAGTCATCGCTACCTCCAGGCGGCGCCGTTGCCACCGTGACAGTTCTAGTTCACCGGAACCGACCGTCTCGGCCCGGCGCCACGCCGGGCACTGCGACGTCCGGGCCGGCGAGCCGTCATCGGTCAACACGGCCGCCCGTGACCACTCCAGGGCGCTCGCCGGTGCTAGTGATGCATCGAGAAGTCGGAGCGCACCGACGGGGGGCCGGGGACCGTGAGCGACCAATTTTACGACCGAGGAATCGAACTCGACGACCGCACCTGGTGGGTCGGTGCCGCGATGACCGACGGGACCTTCCAGAGCAACGTCTATCTCATCGAACAGGGCGACCGCTCCGTGGTGATCGATCCCGGATCGTCACTCGACGCCGAGCAGACCGCGAACCGGATCAACGCCGTGGTGGGACTGCGAAACGTCCGCTGGGTCATCTGCTCCCAGCCCGACGTCGACAAGGTCGCCGCCCTGACGTACCTCCTCGCCCGCGGCCTTAACCCCGAGGTCTCGATCATCACCCACTGGCGCGCCCACGGGGCGCTGCTGCGCGCCGGGTTCACCCTGCCCTACCGCAGCATCGACGATGACGACCACCGCATCGCGCTGGACGATCGGACCCTGCACTTCCTGCTCACCCCCTACCTGCGCTCGGCCGGTGCCTTCGCCACCTTCGACGAGCGGTCCAAGATCCTCTTCAGCTCGGACCTCTTTGGGAGTTTCGAGCCCGGCCCGTCACTCTTCGTCGACACGCCCGCGGACATCGACGCGATCCAGCGCTTCCACGAGTACTCCGTGGCGAGTCGC
>JAKBCI010000266.1 GCA_021807965.1 Actinomycetes bacterium | reverse complement strand
TCGGGGTCAATGACTTCCTCGACGGCAACGAGGCCGAGGACCTCGAGCTGCTGCGCATCACCAACGAGGACGAGCGTAAGCAGATCTCGCGCCTGGCCACGGTGCGACAGCGACGCGACGATGACGCCGTGCGCCGGGCGCGCGAACGCCTGGCGGCCGACGCCGTCGACCCGGAGGTGAACCTCATGCCCGCCCTGATCGACGCGGCCCGCGCTGAGGTCACGGTCGGCGAGATGATGAGCTCGCTCGCGGGCGTGTTCGGCCGCTACGTGGAGGTGCCGGTCCTATGACCGTACGCGTGCTGGTCGCCAAGGTCGGCCTCGACGGTCACGACCGCGGTATCAAGGTGGTGGCACGGATCCTGCGAGACGCCGGGATGGAGGTGGTCTACACCGGACTCTTCCAGACTCCCGAGAGCGTCGCGGTCGCCGCGATCCAAGAGGACGTCGACGTCGTGGGACTGTCCATGCTCTCCGGTGCCCACCTCACCCTCGCGCCACTGGTAGTGGAGGCGCTGCGCGAGCGTGACTCTTCGATACCCGTCGTCGTGGGCGGCATCGTGCCCAACAACGACGTCGCCGACCTCAAGGCGGCGGGCGTGGCGGCGGTCTTCGGTCCCGGGGCGAGCGACGAGGAGATCATTGGTTCGATCACGTCGCTCGTGACACCACCGGAGTAGTCAGACGTGGCGCCAGCGCGCGATCGACGGCGATGAGTCCGGATTCGGTGACCACGGCGTCGGACGCGCAACGTTTTGAGCGCTACGTCGTACCCGAGATTGCCTCCCTGCTCCGGGTTGCGCGCACGATCACTTCCTCCAAGTCCGACGCCGAGGACCTGGTTCAAGAAACCTTGCTGCGCGCCTTTCGCTCGATCAGCGGGTTCGACGGCGAGCACGCCCGGGCGTGGCTCTTTACGATCATGCGAAACGCCAACATCAATCGAGTTCGACGCAGTCCGGTGGCAGAGTCGCTCAACGAACCCGAAAGGCTCGTCGAGCGCACGTCCAGCGATCCGTCGGTCCTCGCCGAGCTCTCCGAGTTCGACGCCGCCGTGCGGCGCGCCGCCAAAGAATTGCCCGATCCGTTCCTCCGCGCCGTTGCGCTCGTGGACCTGGACGGGCTCACGTACGCCGACGCGGCGGCCGTGCTCGGCGTGCCGATCGGGACCGTCATGAGCCGGCTCCACCGTGGTCGCCGTCGCATCAAGGACTACCTGGTCGAGCGGGGGCTCGCGCCGCGAAGGACCGCCACACCGTGAGACACTCCCTACGAGCGACCGTTATCGAGATGCGCACGTGCCGCCGCGTCGCCAAACGATTGCAGCACTACCTCGACGGCGAACTAGACGCCGGCGCCGCGCTGACGGTTGAGCGACACCTCGAGGCGTGTCTCAAGTGCGGACTCGAGGTCGCCACCTACGCCAACGTCAAGGCGGTCCTCGCCCGATACGCCCGCGACGTCGCGAACGCCGACTCGACAACCCTCGATCGTCTGCACAGATTCGCCGAAACAGTGATCAACCCCGATGACCCGAGGCGCGAGGCGCACTAGTCGACGGGCGCTCTCGCGGGTAGCAGCACCGCGACGATGAGTGCCGCTACCCCAACGATGGCGGCGGCGACGTCAACGGCGAAGTCGAGACCCGCGAGGAACGACTGACGCGCCGCGAGGGCCAGTTGAGCACCCACTGCTCCCCCCGCCCGCTGGGCAACGGCGAGCGCGCCGCCGAGGGACGAACGGATCGCGGCCATTACCGGCGCCGGAGCGCCGTGACCGATGAGCAGCAGGTCGACGCGACTCTGATAGCGAACGTTGAGCAGACTGCCGATGACGGCCACGCCGAGGGCGCTGCCGATCTGTAGGGCCGTGGAGTTCGTCGCCGAACCGATCCCCGCGAGCTGAGTCGGTACCGAGCCCATGACCGCGTCCGTGCACGGAGCGATGGCTAGACCCGACCCGATGCCGAGCAAGAAGAAGGCCGGCAACGCGTCGCCGTAGGTGGTGTGGATCGTCACGGCCGACAAGAGCTGCAGTCCGAGTGCGATGAGGATCATCCCGGCGACGACGACCACCTTGGAACCCGCGTAGCGCGCGAGCGTCGTAGAGACCGACGCCACCACGATCAGCACGAGCGCGATTGGGGTGATGCGAAGGCCCGTCTGGAACGGGCTGTAGCCGAGCGAGAACTGGAGATACTGCGTCAGCAAGAACATGGTGCCCGACAGCGCGAACAACGTGAGCGCGATGCCCCCCATCGCGACCGAAAAGCGCCGCTTGCGAAAGAAGGCCAGCTCGATCAGCGGGTGGCGCGAACGCGTCTCCCACCAGAGCAGTACGGCGACGACGACGACCGCTCCGACGAGTGCGGCGAGTATTGCTGGCGACGTCCAGCCCCTCGACGGCGCCTCGATGATTCCCCAGAGCAGCGACGACACCCCGACCAAGGAAAGTACTGCCCCCAGCACGTCGGGGGCGGCCGCGTCGGCGTTCTTGGAGTCGGGCACGGCGACCAGCGCCGTGACGCCCGTCACAATCGCGATCGGGACGTTGATCAGAAATACCGACCCCCACCAGAAGTGCGCGAGCAACCAACCACCGATGAGTGGTCCCAGGGCGAGACCAAGTCCGTTGGTGCCCGACCAGAGCCCGATCGCGCGGGCCCGATCGCGCGGCTCGTCAAAGACGTTCGTTAGGATAGAGAGCGTCGATGGCATCTCCGCCGCACCGCCCACCCCCATGAACGCGCGAGC
>JAKBCI010000265.1 GCA_021807965.1 Actinomycetes bacterium | reverse complement strand
GGCCCCAACGGCTCGGGCAAGTCCACGCTCGCCCACGCGCTCTCGGGCCACCCCGCCTACGAGGTCCTCGACGGGTCCGTGACAATCGACGACGTCGAACTGCTCTCGCTCTCGGCCACGGATCGCGAACGAGCCGGCCTGTTCCTGGCGCTGCAGCAGCCGATGGAGGTGCCCGGTGTCCGTCTCGTCGACGTGCTCGAGGCCGCGGGTGCCGAACCGGCGGGCCTGCTCGAGCGAATGTCCGACGAGGCAAGACGCGTCGACCTGCGCCCCGATCTCTTGCAGCGTTTCGTGAACGTCGACCTATCGGGCGGCGAACGCAAGCGCGCCGAGATGGTTCAGTTCGGCATCTTGCGACCGCGCTTCGCGGTGCTCGACGAGATCGACTCGGGACTCGACGTCGACGCCCTCGGCGCCGTCGCGCGACGACTCGCCGCCTCGACCACCGAGTGGGGATGTGGTGTGCTGGCGATCACCCACTTCCGACGACTGCTCAACGAGCTGACGCCAACGATGATTCACGTGGTCAGCGCGGGACGCGTCGTGGCGACCGGTGGGCCGGAACTCTCCGAGGTGTTGGAGCGAGACGGGTACGAACCGTTCCGCGCGGCGAATCCGCTCTAACGGGGCCGCGGAGTACAGTTGACCGATGGCTGACGGACGTCACAACGCCTCGCGGGGCCGCGGGAACCGACGATCCGAGACGGCGAAGGGCTCACTCGCGAACGAGGAACGGCTCCGCGCCCTCGGGCAGGCGGTCGAGCAGCGGGCTAACCCCTCGCGACCCGTTCGCGCCGCGCGAACCCGCCGGAGTCACCGGGGTCGCCGGATCGCGATCATCTCAGTCGTCGCGGTCCTCGCGCTGCTGATCGCGCTGGTCGGGGGCGGGTACCTCTACGCGCAGTGGCGCTTCGGACAGATCCCGAAGGTCAACGTCGTCGGCGAGCTGCCCCAGCTGTCGGGTCGCCCCTTCAATATTCTCGAGATTGGCTCGGACTCGCGGGCGGGACTGACCGGCGCGGTCGCGCGCCAGACCGGCGCGTCGACCAACTCGGTGGCCGGTCAGCGCAGCGACGTGGTCAAGATCATGCACGTCGACCCGGCGGCCGGCACGATCACGATTCTCTCGATACCGCGCGACACGATGGTCACGTTGCTCGCCAATCAGGCCCTGTTTGGCAAGTTCAACCGCATCAACGTCAACTACGGCAACGGTCCGTCGCTGCTCGCCCAGACGATCACCGCGAACTTTGGCATTCCCATCAACCACGTGATCCAGGTGAGTTTCGCGGGTCTGATCAACGCGGCCGACGCCATCGGCGGGGTCTATCTCGACTTCCCGTATCCGGCCAAGGACGCCTACTCCGGGCTGAACATCCCCCACCCCGGTTGCCAGCTCGTCACGGGCTTCCAAGCGCTCGCCGTCGCCCGCAGTCGCCACTACCAGTGGTTCCAGAACGGCGTGTGGAACTACGACGGCACGAGTGACTTCGGCCGGATCGACCGGCAGAACGCCTTCCTTCGCGCGATGATCAGCCGGGCGAAGAGCCTCTACAACCCCTTGACGATCAACTCGTTCCTCGCCAAGATCCCCCAGGGCATCACCCTGGACAGCGGATTCTCGCTCAATGAGCTCATCGCCTTCGCGGTCAAGTTCCACAGCTTCAATCCGTCGAACATGCTGACCTACACCTTGCCGACGGTGCCCGCGACGGTCGCCCCGGTGGGCGACGTGCTGTTCGCCCAGCAACCCGAGGCCCAACAGTTGCTCGTCAACATCTTCGGCTCGTCGCTGCTGACGCCAACCAATCCGCCGCCCAATGCCCAACTCCAGACGCCCCTGCCCCCGGTCGTGACAACGACCACCACCACCACGACGATCCCGTCGTCGTCGACCACTCGATCGACCTCGACGCCAAAGACCGGGTCCGGTGCCGCGACCAAGAGTCCGGCAAATCCGACGGCCGTGGTTCCTTACTTCGACCCGGTTCCCTGCACGCCGTAGGTATCAGCGAGCGCCTGGCTGAGCGTGTTCCAGGCCAGCGTGGCGCACTTGATCCGCACCGGGAACTTCACAACTCCCTGCAGGGCCGCCAACTCGCCCATCGTGTGGATGTCGGCGACGGGTGGCTCGGCGTCACCGTCGAGCGATGACTCGTGCACGGTCATCAGCTGCTTGAAACGGTCGATGGCGGCGCGCACCTCGTCGATGGTCTTGCCCTTCACGGCGGCGCTCATCATCGACGACGACGCCTGGGAGATCGAACAGCCGTGTCCGGTGAGTTTGATGTCAACGAGCACACCGTCTTGGATGTCGAGGTACACGACCAATTCGTCCCCGCAGAGCGGGTTATAGCCCTCGGTACGCACCGCGGGCGGCGAGGGGAGTTCGCCGCGGTTGCGCGGCGTTCGGTAGTGGTCGAGGATGATCTCGCGGTAGAGGTCGTCGAGGTTGGCCATGGTCTAGCCAAACATCCGTACGGCGCTCCCGAGCGCCTCGAGCAGGACGTCGGTGTCCGAAGTCAGTGAATATGGCCCGAAGGACGCCCGCGCCGTCGCCGCGAGGTTGAACCGGCGCATGAGGGGCTTGGCGCAATGGTGTCCGGGTCGCACGCACACGCCGAACTGGTCGAGCACCTGAGCGACGTCGTGGGGGTGGACCCCGTCGACGTCCAGGCTGAGCACACCGCCGCGATCGACGGTGTCCGCCGGTCCGATGACCCGGACGCGGCCGTCGAACTCGTTGGCGAGTCGC
>JAKBCI010000264.1 GCA_021807965.1 Actinomycetes bacterium | reverse complement strand
CGCGAGGTAGCGCGCTACGGCGGCAACGTCGACGCCTTCGTGCCGGCGGCGGTGGCCACCCGTTTGCGCGCCAAGATGGGAGATCCCAATGACGTCCTTTGACGGCTACGACGATTCCGAGGAGTTCCGCGATGACTCCGGTCGCCACGCGCGCCGTGATATTGAGGCGAGTTTGCGAGACCTTATCGACCTGGTGGGAGCGGCTAAGCAGATGCCGTTATCCAATTCAGCACTGATACCGCGCGACGAAGTCCTAGGGCTACTTGAGCAGGCCCTGCACGATTTACCCGACGAGATTCGCGAGGCTCGCTGGGCGCTTCGCGATCGTGAGGAGTTGATGGCGGCCGAAGTTCACAAGGCTCAGCAGTTGATGGACCAGGTGCGTGCGGAAGCGGCCCGGCTGGTCGATAAGACCGAGATCGTTCGCCAGTCGCGGCTGAAGGCCGACCAGATCATCGCCGAAGCCCAAACCCAGGCGCGCCAGATGATCAATCAGTCTGAGGATTTCATAGACGGCAAATTAGGCAACTTCGAGATCGTGCTCGAGCGCCTCTTGAAGACCGCTCGCTCGGGTCGCGAGCGACTGAGCGCCCAGGGGCTGCCGACGTCGCTCCTCGAGGGCCGGCCGAGTGAGAACGACTTCCTCGAACCCGATGCGCACGCGACGCGCGACGAGCCGCCCGCCGACTCGTCCTTCTTTGATCAGGACGCCTACTAGTTCCGTGGCGTCGCCCTACCTGGTCTCGATCACCCAACTCGTGCGCGACAGCCCCTCGACGCTCGAGGTGGCGTTGGAGGCGCCCTTCGATGAGCCCCGTGAGTTTGGCGCCCGCGGCCCGGCCGAGACCGACGTTGAGCCTGACACCCTGGTCAGGGTCGCTCTACGTCTCGAGAGCTTTTCGGGCGGCCTGCGCGCCCGCGGCACCATCAGTGCCCCGTGGCGCGGGGTCTGTCGACGGTGTTCGACGGTCGTTGTCGGCGTCGCGACCGCCGACGTCGACGAGCGTTTCGTCTTGCACCGGGGCCCCGGCGACGACCTCGCCTACGTCTACGCTCCTGACGAAGTTGACCTGGCGCCGCTCGTCCACGACGCAATTTTCCTCGAATTGCCCCTTGCACCGCTGTGTCGCGAAGATTGCCAGGGTCTGTGTCCCTACTGCGGAATCGATCGAAACGAGTCGACGTGCGACTGTCGAGCGCCCGTGGACCCGCGCTGGGCTACACTTGACGGACTTCGATTCGTGGAGGAATCCGACGAACCGAACCCCGAGTGACGGCTCGGCAGCTCGAATTGAAAGAGAAGATCGATGGCAGTCCCAAAGCGCAAGACCAGTAAGGCCCGTACCCGGAGCCGCCGGGCGGCGAACTGGCGCCTAGAGCGTCCCGCTCGCAGCGTGTGCCCCCAGTGCGCGACGGCGAAGCTGCCCCACGTGGTCTGTCCGAACTGTGGGTGGTACAAGGGTCGCGTCGCCGTCGAGGTCAACTGAGTTGGCGCTGCCCGTCGCCATCGACGCGATGGGCGGTGATTTTGCCCCGGCGCAGATTGTGGCCGGGGCTCGCCGCGCGGCCGACGAACTAGGCATTGCCGTTACCCTCGTTGGCGTGCCGGACCTCATCGGCGATCCGATGGGTCTGGACGTTGTTCCCTGCAGCCAGGTGATCGCCATGGACGACGATCCCGCCGCGAGCGTTCGCAGCAAGAAGGACTCGTCGCTGGTGCGGGCGGCGGAACTGGTGCGCGACGGACGCGCCAGCGCCATGGTCTCGGCCGGCAACACTGGTGCGGCAATGGCCGCGGCGCTGCTGCGCATGGGGCGCCTGCCCGGCGTCATTCGCCCCTGCATCGCGATACCGGTGCCCAACCCTGGTACGCACCCGACGATGCTGGTGGACGCGGGGGCGAACGCCGAATGCTCCGCCGAGATGTTGGTGCAGTTCGCGACGATGGGCGCAACCTTCGCCGGCGCCCACTACGGGGTTGACCGGCCGACGGTGGGGTTGCTGTCGATCGGCGAAGAGGCCACCAAGGGCACGCCGCTGGTCAAGGAGACCCACGAGCGACTCGCCCAGTCGAACCTGCGATTCGTTGGCAACGTCGAGGGACGTGACCTGATCCCGTCGCCCGTCGACGTCATCGTCACCGACGGCTTCACCGGCAACGTGGCCCTGAAGACGCTCGAGGGGGCGTTGCGCTTCGTCTTCGCAACGGTGCTGGCTGCGGTCGACACCAATGACGACACTCGATCGGCCGGCACGACGCTCTTTGCGCATCTCATGCCCACGGTCGACTCGCTCACGCCCGAGAACCAGGGGGGCGCACTGCTCCTGGGTCTCGATGGCATCTGCGTGATCAGTCACGGCTCGTCCAACGCGACGGCGGTGATGAACGCCGTGCGCGTCGCGGCGGAAATGGATCGCGCGAACGTGGTGGACCGGCTACGAAGCGCTATTAGGCCTGATAGCGGGTGAGTATCTCGCGTAGGTGGCGCCGGGCTCGGTAGTCTGGGCGGCGAGGCAAAGGAGAGGTCATGACGGGGGACGGAGCACCGCCATCACTGGACCGCGCAGGGATTGTCGATCTCGTCCAGCGTGAGCTGGCCGAGATCTTGGAGCGGCCCCCCAGCGACATAACCTTGGACGCCACGTTCGGCGAACTCGGCGCTGACTCACTCGCCCTGATCGAATTGGTCGAGGCTCTTGAGGAGCGGCTGGCGAGTGCCGTGGCTGGCTTTCACATTGACGACGCGGACCTCGAGGGCCTCAC
>JAKBCI010000263.1 GCA_021807965.1 Actinomycetes bacterium | reverse complement strand
CGACGTGGCGCGCGCAACTCGCCTCATCGATGGCTTCGACGTTCAGTCGCAGCAGCGGCTCGGTGTTGGAGGGACGCAGATTGAACCACCACGTCCCGAAATCGGCGCTCAACCCGTCCATCTCGTCGACCGCGACGCCCTCATCGCGCAGACGCTGCGCGATGGTCGCGACCGTGCCGATCGGATCGGCGACCTCGGTGTTGCGCTCGCCCGACGCGGCGTAGCGCTGGAATGGCGCCTGCAGCGCCGACAGCGGAACGCTCGATCGGCTGAGCAGTTCGAGCATGATCAGGGCGGTGATGATGCCCGAATCGGCGCGGTAGTTGTCCCGGTAGTAGTAGTGGCCCGAGTGCTCGCCGCCGAAGATCGCGCCGGTCTCAGCCATCACCTGCTTGATGTAGCTGTGGCCGACTCGCGTGCGCACGCCCACCCCGCCGTGCTCGGCGATCACCTCGGGCACCGACTTGGAGCAGATCAAGTTGTAGAGCACGGTTGCGCCGGGGTGGCGATCGAGCAGCACCGCGGCCACCATCGCCGTCGTCGTCGAGCCCGACACCGGCTGGGCGCGCTCGTCGACGACGAACACCCGGTCGGCGTCGCCGTCAAAGGCCAGTCCGATGTCGGCCCCGGTCTCGAGGACCCGCCGCTGCAGGTCCACCAGGTTGGCCGGGTTGAGCGGGTCGGCCGGATGATTCGGGAAGGTCCCGTCCAGGTCGGGGTACAGGACGTCGAGTTCGACGGGCAACCCCGCGAAGACCCGCGGGGCGACGAGCCCCCCCATGCCGTTGGCGACGTCGGCGACGATCCGTAGCGGGCGCAGGGACGTTACGTCGATGAAGGAGTGCACGTGGCTGATCCAGTCGGGCCAGAGGTCCCGCTCTACGCGATCGGCCCGTGGCGCGCTGTCGTCCTCGAGCAGCGTCTGCGCGTCGGCCGCGATGTCGAGCAGCCCCGACTCCACGCCGACGGGCCGGGCACCGGCGAGGCACAGCTTGATGCCGTTGTAGCGCGCCGGGTTGTGCGACGCGGTGAACATGGCGCCGGGCGCGTCGAGGAATCCCGACGCGAAGTACAGCAGGTCCGTTGAAGCGAGGCCGAGATCGATGACTTCCACGCCCTGGCCGCGCGCGCCATCGCTAAAGGCGGCGCTGAGCGACACGCCAGATTGGCGCATGTCGCGAGCGATCACGAGTCTCGGGGATCGGGCGAAGCGGGCGAAGGCCGCGCCCACCGCGCGGGCCACGACCTCGTCGAGCTGATCGGGATACGTGCCGCGCACGTCGTAAGCCTTAAAGATCGCACCGGTATCCACGCTGGTCATGCTACCGCCGCGACCGTCGGCGCCTCTTGAACGCGTTCCACGCCACGACGAGTCCCAGTGCGACGGTGATGTCGCTCAGCCAGTTGCCGACGCTCAGGGCCGGCGTCGAGCCGTAGACCAACGTGACGTCGTGACTCGTGGGCACGACCACCATCAGGTTGGGACTGACGCGGTAGGGCCCCGTGGCCCCGACGGCGTGCCACCGGGGGTAGAAGGAGATCTTGACGAGGGTCGGCACCCCCAGACGATCCACGTGGAACGAGATCTTCTGCAAGCCGACGACCACGTGGGTCACCGTCTCTTTCGCCACGGGAACGCTCGCGCGCAGGTCGTTGATGGACGCCACGCGAGGCCACGACGGTGGTCCGCTCGCCGCTGCGAGCACCGACCAGCGAGCGGGGTCGAGCCACCACTTCGTGTTGGCGTTAAGCCACGCGACGCGACTCGCCAGACCGCTGACGACGTTGGGATCGCTCGTAAGTCCCTCGACCATCGGGCTCGAAGTGATCAGGTAGATGCGCCAGCGCACCCCCGGTGACGGCCAGGCGCGCGTCTGGGCGACAAGGCGCAGCTGAGGGTCGCCGTTGGCTTCGGCGACGGCCAACGGCGAGAACGCGATGTAGTAGCGCACCCCGAGCATCTGCAGGTGCGTCACGCCCTCGGCGACGTTGAGCTGTCCGTAGGGCAGGCCGACCTGGGGGTTGCTCGGCTGGCTGCTGAGCTCGGCCTGATCGAGGAAGTGGTACGGCGTCGTCGCGGAGGATTCAAAGAACAGCCCCTCCATCGAGTCGATGCAGTTGTTCGTCCAGTACGGCAGCAGCATCAACGCCATCGTGGTCCCGAAGCGGTTCTCGCTCGGCGCGTACTCCCACATGGCCCGCCCGCAGCCGTATCGCGCTCCGACGCGCGCCATCGTCTCCATGAGATTGTGGTACTCGGGCCACGCGGGCTTGCCCTGGTAACCCGAATAGTTCCACGCCGCCCAGCTCGAGACCTGATTGCCGCTCGTCGAGAGTCCGAGCACCGTCGCCGACGCGGGAATGAGCCCGGGGACCGTCGACGCGATTCCGAGCAGCCCCACGAGTGCGGTCGCGATGAGCGACCGACGATAACGGTGCGCACGGACCTCGTCGTCAGTTCGGGCCACGACGTGACTGACCGAGTCGGGCGGGGTGGCCGGCACCTCGTCAGCGCTTGACCCGACATCATCGGGGACGAGGCTCGCCGAGTCCCGAGATTCCTCGGCGGGCGTGACCGCGTTCGGCTCGATCACGTCGTAGCGCCGCACGTGCTCGGACCAGCGCGCCAGCGGGTAGCCAACGAGCCACCCGGCGGCCAGGTGGATCGCGATGAACCAGAACGGGACCAACCGCTCGTTCCAGATCACCCCCTGCGGGTCGGCGACGAACGCTCCGAGGGTCGCCACGGTGACCGTGGCCAGCACC
>JAKBCI010000013.1 GCA_021807965.1 Actinomycetes bacterium | reverse complement strand
CGCCGAGGGCCTCGAACCCCACGCCGTCTCCATGGTCTGGCTCGCGGGCTCGACCGACGCCACGATGGTCGTCGACATCACCAAGACCTTCGAGCGCAAGGTCGCGGCGCTGGGTCGCCACGTCTCCCAGGTCGGCGGTCGCGACGACCTCGCCGACACCGTGCGCCACTGGGCGAGCACCACGGCCGCGCGGGCCGGTCTCGGGAAAAAGCGCCTGGCCGAGGCCTTTCGGGTTATCACGACCGCCTGAGATTCTCACGGCTTTCACAGACTGGACAACGGGGCGTCTCAGACGCTCGCCGTACCGTGAGACCGTCGCCACGTGGCGCAGACAATGGAGAGCCGTCATGCAACCATGTAACAAGTCCCTCGGTCGAGTGGCGACGGTGGCCGCCGCCCTCGTCATCGCCGCGCCGTTCGCGTCGCTGCCGGCTTCGGCCAGTACGCGCGCGTCAGCTCGTGCGCTCACCGTGCGCGGCACGGTAGTCGCGACCGACGCCGCGCGTCACACGGTGGTCCTGTCCGCCGGGCGGGCGATGGACACCATTCGATTCGCGACCGCGTCGCCGGCCGAGCGCCTCGCGCTCGGCACGCGGGTCCGGGTCGTCGCCATCCGCCTCGCCGACGGAACCTTTCGTGAGCTGCGGCTGCGCGTGACCGGTCGAGCCCGCGCCGCGCTGGTGCACGGGACGGTAGTCTCGGACACGACTAGCGAACTGCTGGTCTCGGGTGGTGGCAGCGTCGTTGCCGTCGCCCGTACCGGAAGGCACGCCCACGCCTACGGATTCGAGCCAACGACGGGGGCGGTCGTGAACGTCGGCGTGACGATTCACCGGACCGGCCTCGACGAATCCACGATCAACCAGACTGGTCAGAGCAGCCTCATCGGCCTCGAGGGAACGCTGACCAGCGTATCGGCGACGTCGCTCGTGATCGCCGTTGAAGACGGTGCGAACACCACCGTCCAGATCCCGGCGTCGATCACGCTGCCGTCCACGATCGTCGCCACCAACCAGGTCGAGCTCCAGGTCGCCTACGCGAACGGGATCTTCACGCTCGTGACCATCACCGACGACAGCCTCGCAGCCAATCAGGCCGGCAACGGCGTCAACCAGAACCAGGGAGGCGACAACGCCATCGAGGTCGAGGGTCTCGTGGTCAGCGCAACGGCGAGCTCGCTCATCGTTCAGCCGGGCGACGGCGTCGCGGCCGTTACCTTCAGCGTGCCGAGTTCCGTCAGTGACGCGGCAGCGACGACGGGTGCCCGCGTGCACGCGACGGGCGTTCTCGTGAATGGCGTTCTCACCTTGACGAGCGTGCGGGTCCAGCAACCCGAGGGCGACCAGGGCAACGGTGCGCCGACCACGCAGACCGAGGGCATCGTGATGTCCGTCGTGGCGCCGAACTCGTCGAACAACCCTCCGACGGCCGGCAGTCTCACCGTGCAGCCCGGTGACCAGGGGGCGCCGGTAATCTTCAGCGTTCCCGTAGGCGTCGACGTCTCGGCGGTCAGCGGTGGCGACCGAGTCCACGCCACGGGTACATTCGTGAACGGCGTGCTCACCCTCGTGAGCGTGCGGGTCCAGCAATCCGAAGGGGATCAGGGAAACCAGGGCAACGGCCAGTCGAGCAGCCTCTCGGTCGACGGAACCTTCATCAGCTTTGTTCCCGGGACCAACGGTGCCGACGGCACGCTGGTCGTATTGCCGAGTGACCAAGCTGGTTCACTCTCGATCTCGGTTCCGACGAGCGTGAACGTGGCCAACTTCACCGCCGGTGATCAGGTGCACGTGGACGCGACGCTCCAGAACAACGTACTGACTCTCACCGACATCACCGTGAACGACTAGGTGGCCGGGCGCCGCGGCGCCGACCAGACGCCGCGGCACCCGGCACGGTCACACGATTCGGCAGTTCGCAACACCGATCGCGTGGCACCGGGGGTCAGCCCGGTCGTGCACCGACGGTCAGCCCGAGTGCGCGGGCTAACGTCTGTCCCTCGTGACACGCTGCTAGTTGGACCGTCGCTCGGCCGTCTCACGTCTTTGGGAGCCAGCCGCACCACGTTTCTCGTGGTCGTGGCTCGGACGATACGGTGCACCTCGAGATTGCCCGCGCGGTGGTAACGCGCGGGCGTCGTGCGTGGTGAACGGCCCGTTCTCCAACGGTGTAGACGGGCTCGCGTTAATCGACTGTTAACGGGGAGGCGCCCGTTAACAAGTCGGTCGGGCCGACGTCACACGGGCGGTGCCATTCAACGAACCGCGACGATGGCAGGGTGGGCACCACGCGGCTTCGTGCACGACCCGCGCCGCGAACGAGGCGACCCGCCGGCGGCGAGCGCTGACCACGTTCGATCCGGACCATGCCCGACTCGTCACGCTCGCCCATCGAGCAACGTTCCGCGACGGTATCTCGACCACGTGGGAGCGAGTGAACCACGCCGTGTGCGATCGATTCGACCGCCCTACCTACGTGGCCGCACGTAAAGAGGGTGTTCACGTTCGCGACTCACGTCGCGCCGTCGCGCAGGTCGTTGTTAACGTTTAGGGTGGAGTGTTGCGCGTCGGGGTCGAGTGCAGTTGTCTGCGCGCGGGGTGATGTCCAGAGTGCCACACCGACGACCAGGGCGACCGAGAACATCACGAGCGGCGTAAGCACGGGACCGATGGACGGAACGGGCAGCAAGAAGAACACGTCACGCGTGAAGAGGCTGTTTGGCCACCCGTCGATAATCCGCAGGAAGAGGTAGTAGGAGAGATCCCACGCGCTGAAGGCGACGAGAAACGCTCCCCAGCGTTCTCGCGCGCGCGATCCAGCGAGGACGGCCAGCGCGATGAGCATCACTAGGGTCGCCGACTCGCGAACCATCTCCACGCGTTCGATCGAGGCGGGCAGGAACGAGTGAATCGACCTGACGAACGTGATCGCGCCGAAGTTCACCAGCACGGCGCGCGGCGCGACCCGGTACGTAGCGGGCGAGGTGAGCAGGTGGCGAAGGTAGAAGACGACGGCCGCCTCGACGAAGCCGAAGGCGATCGAAAACGCCGCGACAGCGCCCAGGGCACCGGGGCCGCGGCCGCGGCCGACTCGTCGCCGTTGCACCAGACCAGTGTACGACCGTACGCCTCGTGCGGCGTTGCTAGGGTTCGGCCGTGACCTCGTTGTTACTCATCGACATCCAGAACGACTACTTTCCCGGCGGCCGCATGGCGCTGCACGAGCCCGAACGGGCGGCGACCCACGCCGCGGCGCTGCTCGCGCACTTTCGCGAGCGCGCCTGGCCCGTCGTGCACGTCCGCCACGTCGCGACCGAACCGTACGCGACGTTCTTCCTGCCGAACACCGAAGGCGCCGAGATCCACTCGTCGGTCGCACCGGTGGCGGGCGAACCGGTGGTGGTCAAGCAGTACCCCAACTCCTTTCTCTCGACGAATCTGCGCGATCACCTCGCGGGCGAGGATACGTCGCTCGTCATCGCCGGCATGATGACGCACATGTGCGTCGATTCGACGGTACGCGCGGCGAGCGACCTCGGATTCACCTGCGTCGTCGTCGCCGACGCGTGCGCGACGTGTGACCAGTCCTACGACGGCACCACCGTCGGCGCGCCGCAGGTCCACGCCGCCTTCCTCGCGGCGTTGAACGGGACGTTCGCGAGCGTCGAGTCGGCGGCGCGGGTGCTCGCGCGCGTGGCGTAACGCCGCCGGGGCGTTCGTCCGCTAGCGTTCGCGGTGATGCGAACGCTACGAGCTGACTCCGGCGAGGACCAGGGACCCGACCGGCTGTTGCGCGGGATCATCATCGTCGTCGAGTACGCGATCGTCCTCAGCCTGCTGCTCGTGGCCGGTGTCGTGCTGGTGCGAACGGTCTATGAGTTCGTGCGCGCCTACGGTCCCTTCTCGGGCATCGTCATCAACGCGATCGACGGCATACTCGTCGTGGTGATCCTCCTCGACATCGCGCACACCGTCTTTGGTCGCCTGCGCTCGTCGTCGTTCCCGGTGCGTCCCTTTCTCGAGATCGGGATCCTAGCGGGCGTGCGAGACATTCTCAGCGCCTCGGCCCACCTGACGCTCGGTGGCACGCTCAGCCAGCGCGACTTCACCAACACGCTCATCTCCCTCGCGATCGGCGTCGGTGTTGTCGTGGCGCTGTTGGCGGGTCTGCTCCTGCTGCGTTGGAGTCGTAGCCAATCTGACGTCGACGAGCCGTAACGCGCAGCTCGACGTTCAGCTCGCAACACCCCGCGTACCGGGCACCGTGGGGTTGGCGATCGGGTAGCGCCATACGAGCGCGGTGCCGCGCAGGTCGACGGGTCGGGTGGCGCCGGGCGGCTCGACCCACCACCGGTGGTAGATGACGCAGCCCGGCTGTTGACCCGTGGCGCACCCGACCCACTCGATCAGTGACGACGCGACACCACCGCGGGCCCGCAGGTCGACGAACGGCAGCGGCGTCGGTCCCGACTTCGCCGAGAAGCCGCCCACCCGCCGAGGTAGCCGTCGCGCTCGTCGCGCGCGAGCAGGGCTCGACCGGCGGCGTCACCGAGCATGACGACGGTCGGGTAGCCGTGCAGCGAACACGCGACGCCGCTCACGTTGTGGTAGTCGACGATCTCGCCCGCGCTGACCGCGGTGCCCTCGGCGGCAACGCCCGTGAGCGTGAGCTGGGCGCTGGTGCAGGCTGAGGCTCTCGTCGCGTGCGCTGCCGCGCTCGCGGGCGTGGCCACCCACGCGAGGCCGAGCAGCGCGAACGCCGCGGCGCGGCCTCGGGACATCAGTGACGCCGTCGGCGATCGAGCGCGTAGTAGCCGAGCGACGCCAACTCGCCGAGCGTGGCGAGCACCGCCGTCGCGAGCAGTACGTGCATCGCGCCGCGGCCGTCGTTCACGCCCGACGTCGTTGATCCGGCAGTCGCGAGCGCGACCAGCCCGCCGACGATGACGGCCGCGACCGGGATCGTCCAGGCCCGTTCGCGTAGCCGCGAGCGAGCCCGCGTCGCCATCGCGGTGCTGTGGTTGGGTTCGCTGGTTGCCCTAGCGACCACGGCCGCCGCCGTTGAAGAAGAAGATCCGCGTGCGAGTTCCGTCAAGTCGGCGCGGGGCGATCGACGAGTAGCCGCTCGGCTGGTGCTCGAAGAAGAAGTGGGTCAGCCCACGCCGCCAGGAGCCGCGCTGGCGCGTGCGCGGCGCGCGGGCGGGGGCCACCTCGGGGTCCTCGTCAGCGTGGCGCGCGGGCTGGGCAACGAAGGCGTTGATCGCCGGCTCGTCGAAGGCGTCCACGGCTGCAGCGTAGCCGTCGGCGCCGCGGGCGTAGCGTTCAGCTAGGCCTTCGCGAGCTGTCGGAGTACGAAGTTCAAGACGCCGCCGTGGCGGAAGTACTCGACTTCGGTGGGTGTGTCGATGCGCAGTCGAACGGGGAAGTTCACGACCTCGCCCGACGCGCGCGTCGCGCGCACGCTCACCCGGGGAACCATCTCGCCGCGATTGAGCGCTTCGACGCCGACCACGTCGTAGACCTCGGTACCGTCGAGGCCGTGGGTCGCCGCCGACTCGCCGGGCAAGAACTGCAGGGGCAGCACCCCCATGCCCACGAGGTTGGAGCGGTGAATGCGCTCGAAACTCTCCACGAGCACGGCGCGAACGCCGAGCAGCTTGGTGCCCTTGGCGGCCCAGTCACGGCTCGAGCCGCTGCCGTACTCTTTGCCCGCCAGGATGATCAGGGGCGTCCCCTCGGCGCCGTAGGCGACGGCGGCGTCGAAGATCGAGGTCTCGGTGCCCTCGGGGAACTTCACGGTGACCCCGCCCTCGGTGCCCGGCGCCAGCTGGTTGCGCAGGCGGACGTTGGCGAAGGTGCCGCGCATCATCACCTCGTGGTTGCCCCGGCGCGTGCCGTAGCTGTTGAAGTCTTCGCGCGCAACGCCCTTCTCGGTGAGGTAGCGCCCCGCGGGCGAGGTCGGACGGATGGTGCCAGCGGGCGAGATATGGTCGGTCGTGACCGAGTCGCCGAGCTTGGCGAGCACCCGCGCGCCGACCACGTCGCTCACGACGCCCGGTTCCGCGGCGAGACCTTCGAAGTACGGGGGCAGCTTCACGTAGGTCGAGTCGTCGTCCCAGGCGTAGGTGACCGCGTCGGTCGTGGGCACCGCGCGCCAGCGGTCGTCGCCGCTGAAGGCGCTCGCGTAGCGCTCTTGGAACATCGCGGGGGTGATCGAGGCTCGCACCGCGTCGGCGACCTCGGCGTCACTCGGCCAGAGGTCCGACAAGAAGACCGGAGCGCCGTCGGCGCCGACGCCGAGCGGCTCGCTGGACAGGTCGATGTCGATCGTGCCGGCCAGGGCGTAGGCAACGACGAGGGGCGGACTGGCGAGGAAGTTCTGCTTTACGTCGGGGTGGATCCGACCCTCGAAGTTTCGATTGCCCGAGAGGACCGAGACGACCGAGAGGTCGTGGGTGTTCACGGCGTCCGAGACGCCGGCGAGCAGCGGACCAGTGTTGCCGATGCACGTCGTGCAGCCAAAACCGGCGAGGTAGAAGCCGAGCTCGTCGAGCGGGGCCACGAGGTCAGCCCGCTCGAGGTAGTCCATCACGACGCGGCTGCCCGGGGCGAGCGACGTCTTCACCCAGGGCTTGGCGCGCAGGCCCTTCTCGACCGCCCGGCGTGCGACCAGGCCCGCCGCGACGAGCACCGCGGGGTTCGAGGTGTTGGTGCACGACGTGATCGCGGCGACCGTTACCGCGCCGTCGCGCAGCGACGCGGCGTATTCGTCACCGTCGACGGTGATCGGCTCACGTCCGAGCGCCGCGCGAAAGGCGCCGCGCGCGCCCGACAGCGAGACGCGGTCCTGGGGACGCTTGGGACCAGCCAGGCTCGGCTCGACGCTCGACAGGTCGAGCTCGACGTACTCGGAGTAGGTGGTCTCGCCCGCGTCACCGTCATGCCAGATCCCCTGGGCTCGAGCGTAGGCCTCGACGAGGTCGAGGTGGTCGGCGTCGCGCCCGGTGAAGGCGAGGTAGTCCAGAGTCACCTGATCGATTGGGAAGATCGTGCAGGTCGCGCCGTACTCGGGCGACATGTTGCCGATCGTCGCGCGGGTCTCGAGCGAGAGCGCGCCGACACCGGGCCCGTAGGCCTCGACGAACTTGCCCACGACGCCGTGGCGACGCAGGAGTTCGGTGATCGTGAGAACGACGTCAGTCGCGGTCACGCCCTCGCGGGTCGATCCGGTGAGCCGCAGGCCGACCACGGGCGGAATGAGCATGGAGGTGGGCTGGCCGAGCATGCCGGCTTCGGCCTCGATGCCGCCGACGCCCCAGCCGAGCACGCCCAGGCCGTTGACCATGGTGGTGTGGCTGTCGGTGCCAACGACGGTGTCGAGGTAGGCGACGCCCTCGTGCTCGAAGACGACGCGCGCGAGGTGCTCAAGGTTGACCTGGTGGCAGATGCCCATCCCCGGGGGCACGACGCGGAAGCGGTCGAATGACGACTGGGCCCACTTGAGGAAGGTGTAGCGCTCGACGTTGCGGTCGTACTCGATGGCGACGTTCTCGGCGAAGCTCGACGGCGTGCCGGATCGCTCGAGGATGACCGAGTGGTCGATGACGAGCTCGACGGGGACCAGGGGATTGATTTTCGCCGGGTCGCCACCAAGGGCGATGATGGCGTCGCGCATGCTCGCCAGGTCGACGACCGCTGGGACGCCGGTGAGGTCCTGCATCAAGACGCGCTCGGGGGTAAAGGCGATCTCACGGGCGTCTTCGCCGGCCGCCTCGCCGTGTCGGGTCGGCGTCTCGGCCCAGCGCACCAGGGCCTCGATGTCGGCCGCGCGCACCTTGCCACCGTCTTCGTGGCGAAGCAGGTTCTCGACGAGCACCTTGATCGAGTAGGGCAGACGGTCGACGCCGAGCGCGACCAGCGCGTCGGCGCGAAGTGAGTAGTACGTGAGATCGCGACCGTTGACGCTGAGGGTGCTGGCCGAACCAAAGGAGTTGAGTGAGGTCATCTCTCTATTCTGCCCCCTGGGGCGCCGGTCCGTCTCCGGCGAGGTTTCGCTGTGGGAGACTGGTCCGATGGCTTCTGCGTACGAGCTGCTCGCCGAGAGGCTCCGGGACTCCTTTGACCGACTCGCGCCCGGTGCCGATCCGGTGCTTCGCCCCTCCGAGCACGCCGACTTCCAGGCCAACGGGGCGATGGCGCTCGCCAAGGCGCTCGGCCGCTCGGCGCGCGAGGTGGCCCTCGAGATCGTCGCCACCGTCGACCTCGAGGGCGTGGCGCGCGTCGAGGTGGCGGGGCCGGGATTCGTGAACATCACCCTCGACGCGGACTTCCTTTCGCAGCGACTGAGCGCTCTGTTGCTCGACGATCGCCTGGGGCTCGCGGTCGTCACGCCCCCGCGCACGGTCGTCATCGACTATTCCGGACCGAACGTGGCCAAGGAGATGCACGTCGGACATCTGCGATCGACGGTGATCGGCGATTCGCTGGCCCGACTCGAACGGCTCGTCGGCAATCGCGTGGTGGCGCGAAACCACGTCGGGGACTGGGGCACGCCCTTCGGGATGCTGATCGAGCACCTGCTCGACCTCGGCGAGGACCGCGCAATCGCGGAGCTCTCCATTGGCGACCTGAACGCGTTCTACCAGGGCGCCCGCGCGGCCTTCGACGCGGACGAGGGCTTTCGCGAGCGCAGTCGCGCGCGCGTGGTCGCCCTGCAGTCCGGGGACGCCGAGACCCGTCGCCTCTGGCGGATTCTGGTCGAGCAGTCCGTCGCCTACTTCAGCGAGGTCTACGCCAAGCTCGACGTGACCCTCACGCCCGAGGACGTGGTGGGCGAGTCGTCGTACAACGACGCCCTCGAGGGCGTGGTGGCCGACCTCGAGGCGCTCGGGCTGCTGGTGGAGAGCGACGGCGCCCAGTGCGTCTTCCCGCCGGGCTTCATCAACCGCGACGGCGAGCCGCTGCCCCTGATCGTGCGCAAACGTGACGAGGGGTTCGGCTACGCCGCGACCGACCTCGCCGCCCTGCGCGACCGGGTCGAGCATCTGGGGGCCGACGAGCTGCTGTACGTGGTGGGCGCGCCCCAGGTCCAGCACCTGGCGATGGTCTTCGCCGTTGCGCGCGAGGCCGGCTGGCTGCCCGACTCGGTGCGCTGCGAGCACGTGGCCTTTGGCAACGTGCTCGGACCGGATCGAAAGATGCTCAAGACCCGAAGCGGCGAGAGCGTGAAGCTGGTCTCGCTGCTCGACGAGGCGATCGAGCGCGCCGACGCGGCGCTAATCGAACGCGGGGCTGACCTGGAGACGGCCGCGCGACGCGAGCTGGCGGCCCACGTCGCGCGGGCCGCGGTCAAGTACGCCGATCTGGCGACCGAACGCGTTCGCGACTACGTCTTTGACCTCGACCGGATGCTCGCCTTCGAAGGCGACACCGGGCCCTATCTCCAGTACGCTCACGCTCGCGTTCGCTCGATCCTGCGACGGGCCGGCGAGGTCGACCTCGCGACGGCGACGTTCGCGCTCGAGGACCTCAGCGCTCGTGACCTCGCGATGGGGCTGCTCGCCTGGCCCGACGTCGTCGCGTCGACGCTCGAGGCGGCGGCGCCCCATCGCCTGTGCGCCTACTTGTTGGACCTCGCGCAGCGCCTCAGCGCCTTCTACGACGCCTGTCCCGTGCTGAAGGCGCAGGGACCGGTTCGCTTGGAGCGGCTCGCGCTGTGCGACCTGACGGCGAGGACGCTGCGCCTGGGCCTCAGTGGCCTCGGCATCGAGGCGCCCGAGCGGATGTGACTCGGTAACATGACCGAGGGCGGCGCTCGCCGCCTCGAGGGGGGAAATCATGCAGGTACGCGCCGCCGTCGTCAGTGAGCTGCAGGGACCCTGGCGCACTGAATCGATCGAGATCGACGATCCCCACGCCGGTGAGGTACGGGTAAAGATGTCCTTCGCCGGCCTGTGCCACTCGGACGAGCACCTGCGCACGGGCGACATGGCCCAGGACCCCTCGGTGCTCGAGCTGATCTCGGGGCGCTCGTCGATGTTCCCCGTCATCGGCGGTCACGAGGGGGCGGGCATCGTCGACGCGGTCGGACCCGAGGTGACGGCGCTCGCACCCGGCGACCACGTGGCGGTCTCCTTCGTGCCGTCGTGCGGGACCTGCGAGCCCTGCGCATCGGGACGCCAGTACCTCTGTGACCTCGCGGCCACGACGCTCGCTGGTCCCATGATCAGCGACGCCACGTGGCGCCACCACCTGGGCGACGTCGATCTCAATCGGATGGCCCAGCTCGGCACCTTCAGCGAGTACATCGTCGTGCACCAGGCCTCGCTGGTCAAGATCGACCCGTGGTACGACCTGCGCGCGGCGGCGCTGATCTCGTGCGGCGTCGCTACCGGCTTCGGCTCGGCGGTCAACCGCGGCGCGGTGAAGCCCGGGGACGTCGTGGCGGTGATCGGCTGTGGCGGGGTGGGCTCGGGTGCGATCCAGGGCGCGTTGCACGCCGGCGCGCGGGCGGTCATCGCGATCGACACCAATCCGACCAAGGTCGAGCGCGCGATGGCGCTCGGTGCGACCCACGGCTGCGCGTCCGCGCTCGACGCCGCCTTCACGATCCTGCCCGAGCTGTCGATGGGGCGCAACTGCGACGTGACGATTCTCACCACCGGGGTGGCCACGGGCGATCTCGTCGAGCAGGCTCGCTCCATCACCGCCAAGGGCGGCGTGGTCGTCGTCACCGCGATCGCGCCCTACAACCAGACGTCGGTCGACCTCAACTTGTTCATGTTCGCGATGTACAACCAGGAGCTGCGCGGCACGGTCTTTGGCTCAGCCAACCCGCGCTACCAGATCCCTCGACTCCTGCGCCTGCACCACGAGGGTCGCTTGCGGGTCGACGAGCTGATCACGCGCGAGTACACCCTCGACGAGGTCCAGCGCGGCTACGACGACCTGGCTAGCGGCGCCAACGTGCGCGGCGTCGTGCGCTTCTGACCCTGACGGCGTGACGTGAACCGCGGGGTGAGCGCGGTGGCGTCGCGCGCGCGTGCGGCACCGCGCCAGAGGCCGACCGCGTACGCGGCGTCGTCGGCCATGCCGAGCGTGACGTCGCGCACCACGAGCCGATGGCCTCGCCACCGCCAGAGCGTGCCGAGCGTGAAGAGAGCGAGGGCGCGCCAGCGCAGTCTCGGGAGCAGCGCGGCGACCAGGACGAGCGGACCGTAGGCGCGCACGACGGCGCGAGCGCTCGGGCCAATCGTCTCGACGAGCACGCGCCACAGCAGTGAGCCGGCCACGCGCGCTCGTTCCACGTCGTCGGGCAGCCCCGCGTAGATTCGCCCGGCGAGCCAGCAGGCGCCGAGGCCGGCTACGGCGACCTGCCCGGTGGCCAGTCCCAGGGTGATGGCCACGGTGCTCTCGTCGAACACCACGGGGGCGACCCGGGATCCGTGGCGGGCGCCCAGTGCCGTCGCGGAACGGCCGTAGCCGACCCGCTGGTTCCACCAGGCGGCCCACGTCGCGCGGGCTTCGTGCTCGACGGTGACGGCGCCGTCGTAGCGCACGAGCCAGCCCGCATCGAGGAGGCGCCAGACGAGGTCGACGTCCTCGCCGATTCGCAGTCTCTCGTCAAAGCCCGCACCGAGCGCGGCGCGCCGCACGATGAGACAGGCACTCGGCACGTAGCCGCGCGCGCCGTCGACGCTGACCAGTCCGCTCGCGGCCCCGAGGTCGAGTGGACTGAACTCGCGTTCGAAGCGGTCGCGGCGGCGGCGTCCAGCGCCACCGCGGATACGCGGGGCGCTCGCCGCGACGAGCGGATCGCGCAGCGCCGCGACCAGACGTGTCGCAATCGAGCGAGCGTCGTCGAGCACGACGTCCGCGTCGAGAAACCAGACGAGGGGACGGCTCGTCGCCGCGACGCCGACGTTGCGCGCGGCGCCCGGCCCGCGGTTCACGGACACGCGAACCAGTCGCGCGCCAAACTCCTCGGCGCACGCGCGAATGGCGGCGGCGTCGAGTGAACCGTCATCGACCACCGTGACCGCGAGGTCGCGCACGTCGCCGAGCAGGCGTCGCAGGCGGGCGGCGTCGTCACGCACCGGCACGACGACGTCGAGCTCGGCTAAGTCATCGTCGAGCGCAACACGCGGTTGGACGAGTCCCCGGTTGATGAGGGCGCGCGCGAGCGTGGCGTCGTGCGGACTCAGCGCCTCGCCGGCGCGCCACCGATCGAGAGTGGCGCGCGCGGCCGCGCTGAGCCGCATAACCCGCCACGGCGAGCCACCGGCGACGACGGTGGCGCCGAGGACTACGAGATCGTCCGCGTCGAGCCGCACGCCCGACGGAACATCGGTGTTCGGCGGTGGTGTCGCGACGGCGAGTGGGCGCACGCTGAGAGTATTCCAGAGACGCTGGCGTGGCGGTCGCGGAGTCGGCAGAATGGGGGAGTCGAGGAGGAGCTATGCCAACCCAGACGGTGACCGAGCCCGTGATCGAAACCGAAGAGGAAGTGAGTGAAGAAGTTGAGATGCTGGTGGAGGAGGTTTCCATCGACGGCCTCTGTGGCGTGTACTAGTCCGTGTCGTGCACCGCGCGGTCGTTCGCGCCCGATGGACGCTGGGCGCTCGACGAGCGCGTCTCGCTGCGCGACGAGTCCTTCGGGGCGCTCGCGTACCACCACCAGAACCGCCGGCTCATCTTTCTGAAGTCGACGACCCTCGTGGAACTCGTGCGCCGTCTCGGCGACTTCGACTCCGCCGACGCCGCACTCGACGCCCTCGTCCCCGCGCGCGAGCGCCGACGGTACGCGCGGGCTCTCGAACATCTCGCCGAGACCGAGATACTCCGTGAGTGTTGACTCATCGCTGCGCGACCACTTCGAACGGGGCCTCGACGCGCCGATCTGTTTGACCTGGGAGCTGACCTACGCGTGCAACCTGTCGTGCGCGCACTGCCTCTCGGCGTCGGGGCGCCGCGATCCCCGCGAACTATCGACGGCCCAAGCCCTCTCGTTCATTGACGAGGTAGCCGCGCTCGGCGTCTTCTACCTCAACGTCGGCGGCGGCGAGCCCATGATCCGACGTGACTTCTTTGATCTCGTTGGCCACGCGATCGATCGTCACGTCGGCATCAAGTTCTCCACCAACGGCACGCGCATTGACGCGGCGGCCGCGGCCCGCCTGGCGTCGATGGACTACCTCGACGTCCAGATCTCGATCGACGGCGCCGACGCCGCCACCAACGACCGCTTGCGCGGCGCGGGGAGCTACGCGGCGGCGCGCCGCGCGATGGAGCACTTGGCTGACGCGAACTTCGGGCCATTCAAGATCTCGGTGGTGGTCACCCGCGACAACGCGGCGCAGCTCGACCGCTTCGCCGCGATCGCCGAGTACTACGGGGCTCAGCTGCGTCTCACGCGGTTGCGGCCATCGGGTCGCGGCGTCGATTCGTGGGCCGACCTGCACCCCACGCGCGAGCAGAATCGCGCGCTCTACCACTGGCTCGTCGACCACCCGAACGTCTTGACCGGTGACTCGTTCTTCCATCTGGCGCCGCTCGGCCAGCCCTTGGCGGGTCTCAACCTCTGCGGCGCTGGCCGCATCGTCTGCCTCGTCGACCCGGTGGGTGACGTGTACGCGTGCCCCTTCGTCATTCACGATCGCTTTCGGGCGGGATCGATTCTCGATCGGGGCTTCGGCGAGCTGTGGCGTTCGAGCGAACTGTTCGGGGCCATGCGCGAACCCGGCCACGCCGGCGCGTGCGCCGAGTGCGGCTCCTACGACGCCTGTCGTGGCGGGTGCCTCGCGGCCAAGTTCTTCACCGGACTCGAGTTGGATGACCCCGACCCCGAGTGCGTCTTGGGCCACGGTGAGGCGGTGTTGGCGACGAGTGTCGCGATCGGTCCGCGGCCGAGTCCGGACCACTCGCGACGTCGCTCGTTGATTCCCGTTCGCGCGAGCCTCGGATAGTCTCGGTTCGAATCGAGGGGGTCACGTGGGCAAGTGGTTCGAGACGGTTGCCGTCGCGCAGCGGCGCGCGCAGCGTCGTCTGCCGCGTTCGGTCTACGGCGCCCTGATCGCCGGTTCGGAGAAGGGGCTGAGCGCGCTCGACAACCTCGACGCCTTCGACGAGCTGGGCTTCGCCCCCCACGTCGCTGGTGCGCCTGCGAACCGAGACCTGTCGACGACGGTGCTCGGCCAGTCCGTGTCTCTGCCCATCGTGATGTCGCCGACTGGCGTGCAGGCGGTGCACCCCGAGGGCGAGGTGGCGGTGGCGCGCGCGGCCGCGGCGCGCGGTGTTCTGATGGGCTTGAGCTCGTTCGCGAGCCAGCCCATCGAGGCGGTGACGCGCGTCAACGGCCAGGTTCTGTTCCAGCTCTACTGGTCGGGCACGCGCGACACCATGGTGCAGCGCCTGGAGCGAGCCCGCGCGGCCGGCGCGGTCGGCGTGATCTTGACCCTCGACTGGTCCTTCGCGAATGGTCGCGACTGGGGGAGTCCGTGGATTCCCGAGCGAATGGACCTACGAGCGATGTTGCGTCTCGCGCCCGAGGCGATCGCTCGCCCCGCGTGGACGTGGTCGTTCGCCAAGACCGGGCACTTCCCGAACCTCACCACACCCAACATGGCTGCGTTCGGCGAGCCCGCCCCGACGTTCTTTGGCGCGTACGGGGAGTGGATGCAGAGCCCGCCGGCCACCTGGGAGGACGTGGCCTGGCTGGTCGCGCAGTGGGGCGGACCCTTTCTCGTGAAGGGGGTGTGCCGCGTCGACGACGCCAAGCGCGTGGTCGACGCCGGGGCGACGGCGCTGTCGGTCTCTAACCACGGCGGCAACAACCTCGACGGCACGCCAGCCCCGATTCGGGCTCTCGGCGCCATCGTCGACGCGGTCGGCGACGAGGTGGAGGTGCTCGTGGACGGCGGCGTTCGTCGCGGGGGCGACGTGGTCAAGGCCCTGGCCCTCGGCGCGCGCGCGGTCATGATCGGCCGCGCCTACCTGTGGGGCCTCGCGGCCAACGGCCAGGCCGGGGTCGAGAACGTCCTCGACGTGCT
>JAKBCI010000262.1 GCA_021807965.1 Actinomycetes bacterium | reverse complement strand
GCCCGTCGCCGGCAGCGGCCCCTCGAGGCTCGGGCCGGTGGGGTCGGGATTGGTCGCGATGAAACGAGCCCCCTCGCCCACCAGGCGTACCGCGCGCGTGATCCGGTCGAAGCTGTAGCTGCGGGTTTCACCGACGACGACGTAGTCGGGATCATTCTCGGACTGGGTGTAGCCAATGTCGTGCAGGGCCGTGGTCAGGCCGACCTCGCCAATGACGAAGGCCGTGCCGCGGGGGCGCTGGGTGTCGAGGAACACCGCGGTCGCCAAGGCCGAGGTCCAGATGTGCTCCTCGGGGACGTCGAGGCCGTTCCAGCGCAGCCGGGCGCTGAGGTCTCGTCGCGTGTACATCGAGTTGTTGGTCAGCACGAGGAACGGCGTGCCGCGATCGCGAAGACGCTGGAGGAACTCCGTCGCGCCGTCGATGGGGTGCTCTTCGCGAACGAGGACCCCGTCCATGTCCAGCAGCCACGACTCGACGTGGGTCGCGTGCGAGATGTGCGGTCGCGAATGTCCGGGGTTCTCGGGCATGGTACGGACCCTCCTTCGTCGTCGCCACCGACCCTACCCGGCGCGGCGCGCCCGTCCGCGCCGCGGCCCGTGCGAGACTGGCCCGATGGGGACTTCCCTCGTAAGCCCGGATACGCCGACGACGGCCGTCACCATCGCCAAGCCCGTCGGGCCGATCTGCAACCTTCACTGCGAGTACTGCTACTACCTCGACAAGGCCGAACTCTTCGCCGGCGACGAACGCTTCAAGATGTCCGATTCGGTCCTGCGCGACTACCTCGCACAGGCCATCGCCGGGGCGCACGGCTCGCCGGTCCACGTCGTCTGGCACGGCGGCGAGCCGCTGCTCGCCGGGCGCGCCTTCTACGAACGGGCCTTCGCCATCCAGGCGGAACTCGCGCCCGAGGGCTGGCGTTGGCTCAACAGCTTCCAGACCAATGGCACACTGCTCGATGACCGGTGGGCCGACTTCATCGCCGAGCACCGCATCGCCGTGGGGCTGAGCCTGGACGGTGGGCCCGACACGCACGACGCGCTGCGCCACGACCGTCGGGGCCGAGCCACGCACCACCGGGTGCTCGAGGCGCTCGCGCGGCTTCGCGCGCGCGGGGTCGAACCCGACGTCTTGTGCACGGTCAACGCCACCACCGCGGCCGAGCCACTCGCGGTGTATCGATTCTTGCGCGACCTGGGTGTGTCGTGGATTCAATTCATCCCCGTCGTCGCCCGTGACCGCGACGGCGCCGTCACGCCCGAATCGGTCGACCCGGCCGCCTTCGGGGACTTCTTGAACGAGATCTTTGACGAGTGGGTGCGCCACGACGTCAACCGGGTCGTCGTTCAGGGATTCCTGGAGGGGCTCTTCGTCACTGCCAACGGTCGCGGCACGCTCTGTGTGACGTCCGAGACGTGCGGGCAGGTCCTCGCCGTCGAACACGACGGCAGCGTGTACGCGTGCGACCACTTCGTCGACCCCGAGCATCGGCTCGGATCGGTGACGAGCGACTCGCTGCTCGATCTCGCCTCCTCACCGTCCCAAGTCGCCTTCGGCCAAGCCAAACGCGACGCGCTTCCCACCCAGTGCCGACAGTGTCCCGTCCTGTCGTTCTGTCGAGGTGGCTGCCCGAAGGATCGATTCACGACCACCGACGACGCCGAGGCGGGACTCAACTACCTCTGTGAGGGCTACCGCCGCTTCTACGGCCACGCGCGCGCGAGGCTCGAGCGCATGGGCGAGCTCGCCCTCGCCGGCCAGCGACCGTCGAGCATCATGGGCGAGCTCGCCGTCGAGGACGCGCAGCGCTTGCGCGCGTTCCAACTTGCGAGGCGCAACGACCCGTGTCCCTGCGGCAGTGGCCGAAAGTACAAGCACTGCTGCCTCGCCACCGGCCACGCCCGAAGCGTCGGAGCGTGAACGGTCATCACGCCCGCGGGCCGAGCGTTCTCAGAACGTGACGTGCAACTCGGCTAAGAGTTGACGCACTCGCGCGTCGATGTCGTCCACGATTCCTTCGACGACCTCGCGCGTCTGACCGGCCGGGTCCTCGACCTCCCAATCGAGATAGCGCCGCCCGGGGAAGAACGGGCAGGTCTCACCGCAGCCCATCGTCACCACGACGTCGGCTTCACGCACGAGGTCGCTGGTCAGCATCGTCGGCGTCTCGGCCGCGACGTCGATCCCGCGGTCAGCGAGGACGGCCGCGACCATCGGGTTAATGGACCGGCCCGGCTCGGAGCCGGCGGACAACACCGTGACCGCCCCTTTCGCGTACCACTCGGTCAGCCGCTTGGCCGCAACGGATCGGCCCGCGTTATGAATGCACGCGTAGAGCACCACCGGTGTTGTCCCAGCCGCGTGATTAATAGTCACTGAACCCTCCCGTCGGCGTAGAACCGTCGCTTGGCCCACTGGGCCACGTAGACCAGTGCCACGAGCGCGGGAACCTCGATGAGCGGCCCGACGACGCCAGCCAGGGCCTGACCCGAGGTAACCCCAAAGGTGCCGATCGCCACGGCGATGGCCAGCTCGAAGTTGTTGCCCGCCGCGGTAAAGGCCAAGGTCGCGGTTCGCGCGTAGGGCAGTCGCAACCCGACCCCGAGCGCGAACGAGCCACTCCACATGATCGCGAAGTAGGCGAGCAGCGGCAGCGCGACCCGCACGACGTCGAGGGGCCGGTGCGTGATCGTGTCGCCTTGCAGCGCGAAGAGCACGACCACGGTGAAGAGCAGACCGTAGAGGGCGAACGGCCCGATCCAGGGCAGGAATCGCCCTTCGTACCACGTGCGCCCCCGAGCTCGCTCG
>JAKBCI010000012.1 GCA_021807965.1 Actinomycetes bacterium | reverse complement strand
ATGCGCCTGCGGCAATGGCCGCGTCGATGACGCGGTCAGGCTCATTGACGAAGACTTCGATTCGCGCCGTTGTCTGATTGAGGGTGGTGGGACTTGAGAATCCCTCTTCCGTTGGTTCGTGGAGAAAGAATGCCGCACCGTCGATCTCGAGTCCGATCACCGAACCGAGGCTTCACAGTTCGTTCGCTCCGAGTGCGTCGCGATACCACTGCGCGGCAGCGGAGCATTCCCAACGGTCAGCATGACCGAGAGCGTCAACGTCGACGTAGCTGCAGCCGCGGCTATCGCTTGATCACGGCTGTCGTACGGATGAATTTCTACGATGAGCCCGTCGCGCACGAAGTACACGGGGAAGATGCGACGATCGCGTGGGTGATCCCAAAATGTTGGCCACCGTACGGCGAAGCCGCAAACAATGCCGTTCGCACCGGCGATCACGTCAGTGATGTCGGCTTCAGCGCCTTCGTCGACGAGTCGTTGGAACGTTGCGAAAACCTCAACTCGACCGTGGCACGCGCGCGGTGAGTCGTCGTCGCCCCGGCGGACGTCGTCACTAAGGAGAACACCAAAGCCGTTGAGGTCTCGCGAAGTCAGCGCGATGCGTACCCGATCAGCCAATTCGCTCGCACCGTTCGTGACGCACGACATAGCACGTACGGAAGGTTTCGCGCTTCGTACTTCTGCGTGAATAGGGCGTGATCAACGGTAACCCAACCGTTCGTGAGGTTGACCGTAGGACGCCATCGCGGCGTTGCCGGACTCGGTCGAGGGCCGACTGCGCAGACCTGCTCACGACGTACGTACGACGTGGCGAGTTGCGCGTTGTTCGTGCGTCAGGGGTTACGAAGTTCGAGCGGACCTCGCCAACTGTCCTTCGCGGTGATCAGTTGGACGACGGAGACGTGACGTTCGGCGAAGCCCACGGCGCAGTAGGCGAAGTAGAAGTCCCATTTGCGCAGGAACGCGTCATCGAAGCCAATCGCGTGCGCGGCGCCGGCGTTGGCGTCAAGACGGCTACGCCACTCCTGCAGGGTCCGCACGTAGTGCGCACCGAGATCTTCGAGGTCGGTGAGTCGCAGATCCGTTGAACGCGCGAGGGAGCGGGTGATCGCCGCGATCGACGGGAGGCCGCCACCGGGGAAGATGTGGCGGCGAATGAAATCGGTGCGCGTCTTGTAGCGCTCGAATTCGGCGTCGTCGATGACGATGCACTGCAGGGCCGCGCGACCATCGGGAGCGAGGAGCCTCGCGCAGGTGGCAAAGAAGGTGTCGTACAACCGCCAGTCGACGGCTTCAATCATCTCGATCGAGACGAGGTGGGTGTACTGCCCTTCGAGATCCCGGTAGTCGACGTCGAGCACGGTCACGAGGTGGTCGAGACCGGCCTCGGCGACGCGGCGGGTGGCGAAGGCGAACTGCGTGGCCGAGATCGTGGTGGTCGTGACCCGACAGCCGTACGTGGCGGCCGCGTGCACCGCGAAGCCGCCCCAGCCCGTGCCAATCTCGATGACGTGATCATCCGGCCCGAGGTTCAGCTTTCGACAGATGCGGTCGAACTTCTCGATGGAGCCATCCTCGAGGGAGCTGGCGGGAGACGCGAAGACCGCTGACGAGTACGCCATCGTGGGGTCGAGGAAGAGCTGAAAGAAGTCGTCACCGAGGTCGTAGTGCGCGGCGATGTTCTGCCGGTCTCGAGTACGAGAGGACGTGCGATGCCGCACCCGTCGCGCCACGACGGCCATCAACGGCGCGAGCACGCGGGCCGGTCGATTGATACGGTCCAGGTTCTTGGCTAGCAGGGTGAGCACCTCGACCAGATCCGAGCACTCCCACTCGCCTCGAAAGTACGACTCGCCCAAGCCGGCGCTGCCCCCAGCGAGGGCGCGCGGCCAGAAGTTCGAGTCGACGACGCGCACCTCGACCGAGAGTCCCGTCGCCGAGGCCTCGCCGTAGGTCCGCGTGCGCTCACCGTCGTGGACGGTGATGGTGCCGTGGCGAAGACGACGCATCAGCGCACGCAGGACTCGTTCGGACGCGGCAACTCGACACGCGCGGATCCATCGGATCACGAAATCCCTGTTCATGATACGGGCGTCGGGTGCGCGACGTAGGTGGCGCGCCGGAGCCAGAGCCACGCCGCGTGTCGGTAGATGGCGAGTGAAATTCGATGAGTGAGGAAGGGGCGGCGTACGAGTACGCCGAACACCGAGCGACGGTTGAGCGGCCGCCGACGCAACGAGAGCGCCGCGCGAAAGACCACGTCGGTCCCGCGCACGACCGTTACCCCGAAGTCGAGGTGCGGTCCGGGCGCGGTCACGTGGAACCGGTAGGCGAGGTCCATGGGGAGAAAGGGAGACACGTGCAAGGTTTTCGGCTGCTCAGGCAAGTCGGTGGTCGCGTCGTGCAGGTCGATGACGTAGGCGTGCGACTCGCCCCACGGGGTGTTGGTGACGTCGGCGACCACGGTTGTGAGGGTGGACCCATCGACGTCGAAGCAGTAGTAGAGGGCGATGGGGTTAAAGACCCAGCCCCAGGTCCGGTGGTGCGCGAGGAGTCCGATCGGACCGCTCGGGCGACGTCCCGTACGCTCCTCAACGAGATCTCGCACGGCGTCGGCGAGCGGCGTTGCCGAATCGCCCAGGTAGTCGCGGCGGCGAAAAGACATGGGCGCGCGTCGCTCGCGTCGCCACAGCGGGGCGAGTCCGCTCGGGTCGGCGGCCGTGAGGTCCATCAGCGGCATCGCGACGCGAAACCTGAAGCGCCGGCCCGGCGCCACCACACGCTCGTGGACCACGATTCCTTCGTAGAGTGCGGCCAAACTCATCGGGCCGACACTACGTCAGCCGTAACGCTGTCACGTAGCAGACGCTCGGCCACGCGGCGTGCGCTCTGAACACCGTCCTCGTGGAATCCGTATCCCCAGTACGCCCCGACGTAGTGCGTACGACGCACGCCGTCAATATCGCCGTGTCGACGTTGGGCGCGCAGTGCGCTCTCGTCAAAGACCGGATGGGAGTAGTCGAACGACGCGAGAATCTGTGAGGGATCGATAGCGTCATCGGCGTTAAGCGTGATGCAGTAGTCCCGTTCGGCGTCAAGTTGCTGGAGTCGGTTCGCGTAGTAGGTAAGCACTGGCAACCGCTGACTCCTGCTGCGCTGGCGGTAGTTCCAGCTGGCTCGGGCTCGCGCCCGGAGCGGCAGTAGCCGGGCGTCGGTGTGTAGGGTCGCTCGATTTGGTTGGAACCGAAACGCGCCGAGCACCGCTCGCTCGGCGCCACTTGGCTCATCGAGCATGGCCAGCGCGGCATCGGCGTGCGTCGCGATGACTACGCGATCAAATCGCTCGCCGGTGCGGGTCCCCCGCACGTAGAGAGTGACGCCGCCGTCGTCTCGCTCGATACGGCTGACGGCGCAGTTCGTTCGCACTCGCTCGCCCAGCGAGTCAGTGATGGCTCGCACGTACTGGCGAGCCCCGCCGGTAACCGTTCGCCACTGGGGACGGCGGCCCAGGGTGATGAGCCCGTGGCGCTCGAAGAACCGCGCCAACGCGACGGCAGGAAACTCCTCGAAAAGGCTCGGATCGGCTGACCAGATGGACGCGCCCAGCGGAATGAGGTAGTTGTCGACGAAGGGTTGCGAGTAGCGCCCTCGCCCCAAGAACTCGCCCAGTGAGAGCGAGAGGTCGCCGTTCGTGAGTAAGCGCCTCGCGTCGCGATTGAAGCGCGGCACGTCGGCGATCATGCGCGCGAAGGAGGGACGCAGCAGGTTGCGGCGTTGGGCCAGCAAGGTGTTGAGGTTCGATCCGCGGTACTCAAGGCCGGTGGTGAGCGACGAGAAGCTGAAGCTCATGTCGCTCGCCTGCGTCGAAACGCCCAGTTCCGCGAGCAGCGCGCTGAAGGCTGGGTAGTTCGGCTCGTTGTAGACGATAAAGCCCGTGTCGATGGCGAGCGTCCGGTCGCCGTCGATGACGTCAACCGTGTTGACGTGGCCGCCGAGGTGGGCTCCGGCTTCAAACAGCGTGACCCGCGCTCGACGGTGCAAGAGGTGGGCCGCTACGAGGCCGGACACGCCGGCGCCGACGACGGCAATGGATTGGGTGCGAGGGTAGGGTGGCACGTCACTAGTATTTAGTACTAAAGTAGGTGCTGTCAAATCCGACTCGACATAAAGGTTGCGCAATGCCCCGTTACACCACCGTTATTCCCTCGTCGTGGCGGCCCCAGGACGCCTTCGCGTACCTCAGCGATTTCGCGAACGCCGCGCAGTGGGATCCGGGGGTTGTTGGTGCCCGTCGGTTGGGGAGTGGGCCAATCGACGTCAATGCCGTGTTTGAGCTCGACGTGAAGGTGGGGCGCCGTCAATCGACGTTGCGCTACCGCATCACGCAATTCGAGGCCACTAGTCGAGTTCAGTTTGTCGCGTCGACCACCTGGCTGAAGTCGGTCGATACGCTCACGTTTAACGAGTGGCTCGGCGGATGTGAAGTGACCTACGACGCCCAACTGCACTTTCGCGGCGTGGCGGCGATTGCGAACCCGATACTGGGTCTCGTGTTTCGACGTATCGGCGATCGCGCTCGTGATTCGCTGCGCGAGTTACTCGGGGCGCCGCGTGCGGCCGCCTAACGCCGTTGCCCTGTTCGTTGACGGGATGCTCGAGCGTTCGGTGATCGGCAGTTTCTCGCGTGTCGGCATCGTCGTGAGACGACGGCTGTTCCATTGGTCGCCGCTGTTTGATCGCTTGGACGCAGCGACGGTCGTGGTGACCGGCGCCACGTCGGGACTGGGACGCGAAACCGCGATGGCACTGGCTCGCGTCGGTGCGCGTGTCGTGATGGTCGTGCGCGACGCGGAGCGTGGTGAGCGGACGCGTCACGACATTGTGGCGGCGACGGCAAACCCCAGCGTTGAGGTTGTCGTCGCCGACCTCGGGGACCTCGATGCCGTACGCCGGGCCGCGAAACGACTGTGCCAACTCGACGCCATTCACGTGCTCGTGCACAACGCGGGAACCCTGAACCGATACCGCGCCGAGAGCGCACAGGGGATAGAGAGCACCGTCGCGGCGCAGCTTCTCGGTCCCGTTCTGCTTACCCAGCTCATCGAGACACAACTCGAAGTAGGGCAGGCCCGAGTGATCTGGGTTACGTCGGGGGGCATGTACACCCAACGGCTCGACGTGGCGGCGCTCGAGCCAGCGCCCCGAGACTACGACGGCGTCGCCGCGTACGCGAGAGTGAAGCGCGCGCAGGTCTCGCTCGTCGGCTGGTGGGCGCCGCGGCTTGCGGCTCGTGGCGTGACCATGGTGGCCGTGCACCCCGGATGGGCCGACACGCCCGGACTGCGTGCGTCACTGCCCGTCTTTCGTCGCCTGCTCGGACCGTTCGTGCGTACGAGCGCCGAGGGTGCGGACACTATCGCGTGGCTGGCCACGTGCCGCGGTTCGATTCCCCCGGGTGGCTTGTGGCTCGATCGTCGCGCTCGGCCCATTCACCGACTCCCCACGACGCGGCTGAGCGATACGCCAGCGGAGCGGGCCAAGCTCTGGGACTACTGCGTGTCACGAAGTGGCGCGATCGACCTGCGCCACGAAGGGGGCGAGTGAGCCACGACCTCACGTTGACCGAGGTGGCGAACCGGCTAGGCGTGCACTACATGACGGCCTACCGCTACGTTCGCACGGGACGTCTCGTCGCGCGCCAGGACGGAGCGCAGTGGCTGGTCGACGATGATGAGGTCGCACGCTTCGAAGCGTCACGTTCCGCGGCGTTCCGCGGCGTTTCGAAGGGGCCCGTTCGCCGCTCCTCGATTGATCGTCTGACGGCGCGACTCGTTGCGGGTGATGAGGCCGGCAGCTGGGCCATTGCCCTTGAGGCCCTCGCTGGCGGCGCGAGCGCGACGCGGGTCTACGTCGACCTGTTCGCCCCGGCGATGCGGACGATCGGGGAGCGTTGGGCCGACGGACGCCTTACCGTCGCCGACGAACATCGCGCGACGGTCGTCATGTACCGACTGGTTGGACGCATGGGCCCCCAATTCCGACCACGTTTCCCGCACGTCTCGACGGTGATGGTTGGCGCGCCGTCGGGAGAGCGCCACGGGCTGCCCGTGGCCATGGTTGCGGACATGCTTCGCGCAGAGGGTTTTGACGTGGTCGATCTCGGCGCGGACGTGCCCAACGACGCCTTCACGGCGCACGCAGCGACGACTAAGAACCTGCGCGCCGCCGTTATTAGCGTCACCGCCGCGCAACATCGCGCGTCAGCGGCGTCGCTCGTTCGGACGCTTCGCGCGTCGGGGGTGTCCGTGCCGATCATCGTGGGTGGCGCAGCGCTGAGCGAGGCAGACGCGGTCGCGATGGCGGCGGATCATTGGGCGCCCAACGTCGAAGGTCTAGTCACACTGCTGCGATCGATCTAGTCACGGCGTCGCGCCGACCGTCGGTCTGGGTGGCGCTAATCAGCGGCGACGGTTCCGTGCAGGGCGTCGAATGGTGCCAGCGCCACGAGTCCGCGCGCGAGAGCGGCGAGTCGGTCGTCGAGGGTGATCAGCGCGTCCGCTTGCAACTTAACGATAGCGACGTATTCCGCGTCTCGGATCGACACGCCGTCGTGACGGCGAGCGATCTCCCACGCGGTTCGTCGCGAGACGCGATCACCGAGGAGACGGATCTTCACCGTGGTCATCCGTTGGTGAAGGCGAAGCGCCGCCTCATCGCTAAGTTCGCCTCGGCGCACGGAGTCGAGTACCAGCGCCAGCGAATCAGTGCGGATATATCCCGGTGCGACTAGTTGATGTTCATCGGCGATAGGGGTGCCGTCGGCGGCGATACGCACAAGACTGGCGGCGTCAATCACGTACCTGGTCACCGCGGCCAGTATTGCACGGCACGGCACGGCCCGGCTACGATGCGACGCAGTACGCGACGGGTGTTTCACCGGCACGAGAGCAGCGCTGAGCGGTCCCACCTCAAGTCGGCCCCGTGTAACGGTTCTTCGAACCGACGCTAGTCTGGTTGACCCACGGTGCCACGGCCACGGGGTGCGTCGGGTAACGATTCGCGCCCGTGCAAGCCGGTTGTTGGCGCGACCACCGACGGCTCCAAGCGTCGCCCGTCGGCGAGTCGCGACGCGTGGCCGTTCCGCCCCGCCGTTGCGGAACGTTCGGTCTAGCGGTGGACCTCGTCGACCTCTCCACTGGGCCGACGGGCGCGAATAATCGCCGATGACGCCATGGCGTGGACTCGATGGGTCTCGGTGATCTCGATGTCAGTCAGACCAGCGGCGGCGAGCGCGACCGCAAATTCCGCGTGCGTCAACGCTCCCGCTATGCAGCCGGTCCACAGGGCCACGTCGGCGCGTGTCGCGTCATCAAGGTCCTCATCGGCGATGACGTCGGAGATTGCCAACCGTCCACCGGGGCGAAGCACGCGGGCCGCTTCGCGAAGCACGACATTCTTGTCGCCGGCGAGGTTGATGACGCAGTTCGACATGACGACGTCGATACTGGCGTCGGGAACCGGCAAGTCTTCGAGGAAGCCTTGCAGAAACACGACGTTGGTGACGTTTGCTTCGCTCGCGTGGCGCCACGCGAGCTCGACCATCTCGGGAGTCATATCTATCCCGATCACCCGTCCGTGGGGGGCGACGCGGCGCGCCGCAATCAAGACGTCGGTCCCGGCTCCCGAGCCAAGATCGAGCACCGTATCACCGGGGCGTAAGTCCGCGACGGCCGTTGGAACGCCGCAGCCGAGGGAGGCGGCTAACGCGCCACCGGGAACGAGTCGGGACGTCTCGTCGTCGTAGCAGGCGCTACCGAACGCTGAGGTGCCAGCTGCGTCATCGCTGCACGCTGAGCAGCACGACGCGACGGTCGAATTGGCGGCGCTTAGCTGCGTAGCGGCCGCGGCGTAGTGTCGCCGCACGGCCTCGCGAATCTCGGTGGCGTTGGTTTCGCTCGTCATGGTGATCTCCTTGAGCCGTTCGCTAGGCACCGAGTGTACTAAGTACCGTGATATATATCAAGGTAATCGCGTCACGCTGAATGTTCAGCAGCAGTCGGGTTCGATCACGCGGACGAGTGCGTTGAGCGCCTCGCGATCGACCCGGTACATGACGTTTCGCCCCTGTCGCTCGCGGGTGAGCAGACCGGCCCGGTGGAGCTGACCGAGGTGGTGGCTCACGGTGGCGTCGGAGAGGTCGAGTTGCTCCATGAGCTCGACGTTGCGCACCCCATCCGAACCAGCGGCAAAGACGTGAGAGAGGATCTTCACCCGCGCGGGGTCAGCGAGCGCCTTCAGCCGCAGAGCTACCGCTAGGGCGTCAGCGTCATCGAGTGGGCCGGCTGCGACGGGGGGGCAACAAATCACACTCGTTAGATCAATGAGGGGCAGTGATTTGGGCACGTGACCAGTCTCGCATAGCGCTAGACGTACATCGAGTTGTTCCATTGCACGCCCATCGTGCCCGAAGTCGCCGCACGACGGTGCGGCGCAAGGCGGCGTTAGCCTTCAGTGGTGCCGGTACGCCGAACTGTCAGGATGGTGCGGGCGCACGATCGGGGTCGGTTGATCCGCTCGGCCCCGCTCCTGCTCGCACTCCTGGTCCCCTTGCTGTCGTCGTCGCTCGCGCCGGCGGGCGCTACTACCGCGTCGACGGTGATCGCGGTTGGCGCGCCGTACCTTGGCGCTCCGCCGATAACGCATCCAGCCGTGGTCGCGATGGCGGTTGCGCGTTCGGGTCGCGGCTACTACGTGTTACGCGCCGATGGAACGGTGTCGGCCTACGGCGCGCCGTACTACGGCTCCTTCGCGGCTGGTGCGATGGCGAATGGCGTAACTGCGACGGGAATCGCGCTCGATCCGGTGACCGGTGGCTACTGGATTGTCTGCTCGAATGGGGTGGTGCGCGCCTTTCACGCGCCGTACCGTGGCGCACCGCACATCGCGTCCGGAGGCTGGGGCCAGTATCCCGCTGCGGTGGCTATCGCCAGCACCGCGACCGGTTCGGGTTACGAGGTGTTACGCGCCAACGGCGCAGTCGACGGATTCGGTGCGCGGACGTACGGCTCGCTGGCGCCTCGCCTGCACTACGGCGCGACCGCCCCCGTCGTAGCCGTGGGCATCGCGCTCGACCCGGTGACCGGCGGCTACTGGATCGCAACGTCGACCGGCGGCGTCTACGGATTTCACGCCCCGACGCTGGGCTCGCCCCTCGCGTCGTCGCGCGGCGTCTTCGGCGGCGTGGCGACGGCGGGCATCGCGTCGACGTCCAACGGTTACGACGTGGCGTTGGCCAACGGGACCGTGATCGCCTACCTCGCCGCCGAGCACGGCGGGTCGACGTCAATCACCCTGCCCTTCGGTTCGGCGGTCAGCGGCGTCGCCGTTGACTCCGTGACGGGCGGCTACTACCTATCCCTCGATCTCACGCCCCTCGACGGGTACTACAACCCGTTTCGCTCGGTTACCTCGCTCGTTCCCCAAGAGGTCGACCAGGGCGTCGACTACTGCGGGCTCGGGCCCGTTTTCGCGATCGGTGATGGCGTCGTGACCAACGTCTATGACGCAGGCTGGCCGAGTGGCGTATTCATCAGCTACCGGCTCAGCGATGGGCCGGCCGTCGGACGTGCCGTCTACGTGGCCGAGAACCTCACGCCGAGGGTATCCGTCGGCGTTGCGGTGACGCCCGCTACCGTGCTGGGCGCCGTCCACGATGCCAAGACCTGTCTCGAAACTGGCTGGGCGAGGCCAACTGGGCGCGCGGGCTACGCGATGGGCTTCAACCAGTTTGACGGCAGGAACTCCACGGCCTTCGGCCTCAATTTCAACGCGCTGCTCGAGGACCTCGGGGTTCGGCCGGGCTTGCCCCAGCCCGTAGGGTCGCCCGGCACGTTACCGGCGTCGTGGCCGCGGTGGTGAGCGCCGCCGTGCCTGACGGCCGTGAAACCTTCTTCGGATACCTCCGCCGAACCTTTGACCTTAGACGGATCCGCGCGGCTCGGCCCGACGGTCGAAGCCGAATCCAGAGAGCGTCGCGCGGCACCGCGTCGTCAGCTGCTGACGTCGCGCGCGAGTAGATCGTCGAAGGTCTCACGGCGCACCACGACGCGAGCCTCGCCGTTTCTCGCGAAGACGACGGGTGGCTTAAGAGCGCCGTTGTAGTTGTTCGCCATCGTGAAGCAGTAGGCGCCGGTTACCGCCACCACGACGACGTCGCCAACTCGCGGGTCAACCAGTGGCGCTGCGGCGACGAGCCGGTCACCGGACTCACAGTGGCGTCCGACGAGCTCGACCGGTTCGCCGAGTCCGAGGCGGTTGACCACCGAGGCCTCGAAGCGTTGTCCGTAGAGCGAGACGTCGAGATTGTCGCCCATGCCACCGTCGACGGCGACGAAGGTTGGCCCGCCGCGCTTAACAGTCACCACGCGGTAGACCGTGACTCCCGATCGGGCGACCATGGAGCGGCCGGGTTCGACAAGGATTCGCGAGGACGAGGGCAAGTGACGGCGAGCGGCGTCGGTCAGGGTCGAAATCCATGCTTCGGGCGTGGGCGGTTCGTCGAGGTAGGTGTAGCGTGCGCCGAGTCCACCACCGAGGTCGTAGGTGTCGACCTCGCCGAGCGCGGCGAGCGAGGCCACCGCCTCAACGAACGGGGCGAGCGCGGTTATCTGGGATCCAATGTGGAGATGCACGCCCTCGAGCCGCAAGTGGGGCGAGCGACGGATTCGCGCCATCGCGCGTTCGGCGTCGGGTATCGAAAGCCCAAACTTTGATCCGCGCTGTCCGGTGGCCATCGCGTCGTGGGTATCGGGACGCACCTCGGGGATCACGCGCACCAGCACGGCCTGGCGCCGGTGGGCGAGCCGTTCGAGCCGGTCGATGTCGTCGGTGTTGTCGACGACGATGAGGCCGACGCCGGCCGCCAGCGCCATGGAGAGTTCGGCGTCGGTCTTGGCGTTGCCGTGCACGAGAATTGAATCGGGGTCGACGCCGGCGGCCAGTGCCATAGCGAGTTCGCCGCCACCGGCGACGTCGACGCCTACGCCTTCGTCGGCCATCAGTCGGTAGATGGCGGTGCTCGGGAATGCCTTCGAAGCAAAGTGAACGCGACCGTTAACCCAGGCGGCGCCGAGAGCGTCGCGGAACCGGCCCACCGTGGCGCGTAGACCCATCTCGTCGACGACGTAGGCGGGCGTACCGAACTGATCGGCGAGGTCGCGTAGTCGACAGCCCCCAACCACGAGGTCGCCGCCCTCGTCGACGGTGGTGCCGTCGGGCATGAGTTCAAGAAACGAAGTCGCGTTCGCGTTCACGTTCATGGATGGCAACGCTACACAGTTCGCTCGTTGGTGGACCGTTCGTCGTCGTGAGTGTCGGTGCTGCGCTAGTGAGCGGGGACCGTCGACGCCACGGTATATCGTCGGTGCGGAGGTCGACATGCAGTGGATAACCCGAGCGAGACCCAAGACGGATCGCATCGCGTGTCCGTGGTTGATTCGGCGGTTCATCGATGCCGAGGCGGTCTTTCAATTCGTGGAGCCGTCTCGCGTTTTGGAGATTGCTGCCGCTGAAGGGTCGTACTCGTTTGACGCTCCCGGTGCCGCGTACACGCACGAAGGAAACCGTTGCACGTTCGAGGTGCTCATCGATCGCTACGGCTTGGGTGACGATCTTGCGTTACTGCGCTTGGCGCGTATTGTCCACGCCGCGGACGTGAGCGGTGAACTGAACTCGGACCCGGCGGGGGCCGGACTTTTGGCGATTGGCATCGGCGGACTCGACGTCGAGCCGGACGACCAGGTCCTACTCGCGCGAGCCCTGTTTGTCTACGACGCGCTCTACGCGTGGTGTCGGCGTGACATTGCGGGCGGTCACGAGCGAAGCTGATCGCCACTGTTTCCTTAGACGCACCACGAAGTAGCGACAAAACCGACCGCGGATTAGCGTTCGGAGCGCAACCAGTACGGCACCGGTGCCTCGATCGGAGCGAGTTTGCTCGCTACGGCCGCGAATCGTCCATCGCTCGTCGTCCACGACTGGTAGGCCGCGGCCAACTCGTCACGCCGACGGGCGACGAAGTTCCACCACATCACCAGTGGTTCCTCGAACGGCCGACCACCGATCACCATCGCGCGTGACGGGTCGCGCACGGCGAGGCGAAGCTCGTCGATACCTGGCGCAACGTAGACCAGTGAGCCGGGTTCAGCGACGGTGGTGCCGACCTGTACGGATCCCCGTAGGACGATCACGGCGTGTTCGAACGTGGACCTCAGTGGCAGGGTAGCGGTTGCCCGCAGGTCGAGGTCGAGACCGATGAGTTCGCTGTCGCGGCGAGCCGGACTGGTCGAACCGAGCAATTCGCCCAGTACCACCGTCGTGGTGGTGCTACCCAGTTCAACGCGCGGGAGGTTGTCGTAGTGCGCAAAGGCTGGCGCGGCCTCTCGCGTCCGATCCGGCTGGGCAATCCACAGTTGAATACCCTCGAGAACCCCGCGAAAGCTTGCCGCGGTCTCCTCGGCGTGGACAATGCCGTGGCCGGCGGTCATTAAGTTGAGTTCGCCTGGTCGAATCATCTGTTCAGTACCAAGGCTGTCCTGGTGCAGCACGTGGCCGTCGATGAGCCACGTCACCGTCTGGAGCCCGACGTGCGGGTGGGGTCCCACGTCCAGTCCGTCGTTCGCGGTAACCGACGCGGGTCCGAGGTGGTCCGCGAAGCACCAGGGACCAACGGTTCGTCGCGTGCGCTGAGGCAGCGCTCGGCGAACGCTGATGCCGCCCACGACGGCGTGGTGCGACGGGTACGTCTGCACGTCGTTGAGCTGTTGGTCGCTTCCGGTGCTCACTGGTTCCTCGGAGCGAGAGTATCGCGGACTACCGTCTCGCTGGAGCATCGCTACGGGCCAAAGTCGAGCACCACCCCGACGGAACAACCGGGGGGCTGGTTGTCGCCGGGGTGGTGGTAAACCGGACCACGTCGCGATGAAGGGGCCTCGGGTCGCGACGTGGTCCAGGGGGTCGCTAGATGACCTCTGAGGGGTCAATGATGCGATAGTGACGCCAGCCGAGAATGGTCAACACCAGCATCAAGGCGGCGAGCACAAACATGGCGATTGCTGACCAGAGTGCGATGACTCCGAACATCCAGAACGCGTAGGCGGTGAGCAGGGTGCCACGCAGCGTCTGGCCCTGAAACACCGTCTGAACCGTCTTGGCGAGCGCCGTGTTGGAAGGATCGGCGAGGGACTGCGCGCTCAACTGGGCGTACGTCTTGCCACCGGTGATTTCCTGCAAGTGCACGGCGATGTAGTGGTCGGCCCACACCTCGGCCTGCCGACCGTTGAGCAGTTGCTGGCCAGCGTAGGGAGTCAGGTAGGGCTTAATCAGGGGATTTTGCAACTCCGGCGAGTTAGCTGCGGGAAAGTAGATCTTCTGTGCGGCGAGTTGGCTGTGCACCGTCGAGTTGGCGAAACTGTAGCCCCACATGAGCAGGCCACCCGCCACCAGCAGGACGACGGTGAGCAGCGCACCGAGCAGTGTTAGCAACAGGTCTAAGGTCTTACGCCTCATAATGAACCCCTTCCGTAGTGACGGTTCCAGTTTCGCAGGACCCGTCGACCATGTTCTAGGGAAAAAAGTCATTAGAAGCAGATCAAATACTTGTTATAGCGACACTATTTAGTTTTGTTTCTAGGGAAAAAATGGTTCGCCGCGTACGTAATTATCGTCAGCAATGGCGTCGAGTGTTAGTCCAATACGCCGTAAGTAACCTACCCCCATGATCGCCGCTTCGCAGCCCGCGGCGCCAACGGCTGCGACGTCGTCGTCGTCGCGAATGCCGCCGGCGGCCACCACGGCGAGGCCACTGGCGCATACGCGACGATAGAGCGTGAGATCCGGACCCCGCATGGTGCCATCGCGGTCAATGGCGGTGACGTGGAGACGGGATACGCCCGCCACCACGCAACGGTTGAGGGCGTCGTCGACGTCCAAGTCCGCGTCGGCGAGCCAACCGTGCGTTGCGAGGCGACCGTCGCGCACGTCGAGTGCCACGACCAGGCACTCGCCGAGGGCGTCGACGAACGTCGCCAAACCGTCCACCGTGGCCCAAACCGCCGAACCCACGATCACTCGCGCTGCGCCGAGGTTTAAGATCGCTTGGGCAACCGCAACGGAGCGAATGCCACCCGAGACCTGCACGGGTATCGGTGACGCGAGATGCAGACACTGCCTGACGACGTCGAAACGCACTTTGCCATCACGAGCACCGTCAAGGTCGACCACGTGGAGCAGTGGTGGATTGGTTGCACTGACGCGACGGACGAAGTCGTCGAGTGGGTGGCGGAAAATGACGCGGTCGTAGTCGCCCTGGTCAAGACGAACGACTTCAGTACCCAAGAGGTCGACGGCGGGAATGACTTGCATAGTAATGTTCTAGCAGACTAGCATGATGCTATGACCAGTGGCCGAGTAGTTCCCGCCGAGACCAAGGAGGAGACGGCCGGTCGATTCGACGAACTCGTTGATGCGTTCGTCCGACTACGCGACCCGCAGTCGATGACGTCGTTTTTGCGCGACCTGTGTACGACCAACGAACTCGACGCCATGGGCCAGCGTCTCCAGGTAGCCCGACTCGTCGACGAGGGATTGCCCTACCACGAGGTTTCTCGGCGCACCGGCGCGTCGACCGCTACGGTGACGCGGGTCGCGCACTGGCTGCGCTACGGCGAAGGTGGCTACGCGATCGTGCTGCGCCGGGGCCGGCGATGACGCGTCGCCTGACGCTCGCGCTACCGAGCAAAGGACGGCTGCGTGAGCCGTCGTGGACCTTGCTCGAGGCGAGTGGCGTCGACCCGCAGGAACCGGGGGAGCGCGTCCTTCAGTCACACTGTCGCAACGCCGACATCGATTTGCTCTTCGTGCGCGCCGACGACGTGCCCGAGTACGTGCAGGACGGCATCGTGGACTGCGGCATTACGGGGCTGGATCTGGTTGCCGAGCGCCAGTGCGAGGTCGACGTGCTGCTGCGCTTGGGTTTCGGGAAGTGCTCGTTGCAGG
>JAKBCI010000261.1 GCA_021807965.1 Actinomycetes bacterium | reverse complement strand
CCCCGCCGCAGCGGGGCCGGCCGCGGTGGGCCGGGAGGGATTTGAACCCCCGTAGGCAAAGCCGTCTGGTTTACAGCCAGATCCCATTGGCCGCTCGGGCACCGACCCGCCGAGCATCCTACAAGACCGAGGGACCCGCCGTCGATCGAGCGTCTTCTACGATGGGACTATGCCAAGTTTCGACGTCGTGTCCGAGATCGACCTGCAAGAGGTGCGCAATGCGGTCGATCAGGCAAACCGCGAGGCGACCACTCGCTTCGACTTCAAGGGCACCAACGCTGTCGTTGAATTCTCCGACAAGGAGCTCACGCTCAGCGCCAGCACCGAAGACCGCCTGCGCGCGCTCTATACGGTGCTCGAGGAGAAGATGGTGAAGCGCGGCGTGTCACTGAAGACCCTCGACCCCGGCAAGATCGATCCCGCGAGCCACGGCTCCGCTCGTCAGAAGGTCGCGCTGCGCGCCGGCATATCACAGGAAATCGGCAAGCAGATCAACAAGCTCGTGAAGGAGATGGGTCTGAAGAACCTCAGCTCGTCGATCCAGGGCGACCAGGTCCGCGTGACGGGCAAGCAGCGCGACGACCTCCAGGCCGCGATCGCCCGGCTCAAGGAGGCCGATCTCCTCGTACCGCTGCAGTTCACGAATTTTCGCGACTAGCGGCGCGCCTCTTCGGCGGCGAGGTGCTCGTCCATCTCCTCGAGCGTGTGATCGTGGAAGATCCGGTTGAACACCATCATCTTGAGCACCCAGAAGAGTCCGAAGCTGACCAGGTTGGTGCCCGAGACGATCGCGGTGTTGACGACGTGCGCCCAGTGGTGGTCCTTCACGACGTCCTTCGCCCAACTGGCCCCGAGCATCGACACACCGATGCCGAGAAAGGACATGAGCCAGAAGGGGACGATCTCGGTGCGAAAGTGGCTGCGACCGTGCTTGCCCCACGTCCACGTGCGATTGAGATAGTACGACGGCAGCGTGGCGATCAAGTTCCCGTAGACGGTCGCGTAGATGACCCCCTTGACGATGTGAAAGCCGTAGAGCACCGAGATCGACGTGAACGACACGATCGTCGAGATGACCGAGACCGACGTGAAACGGATGATCTTGCGACCCTCGTGCGTCTTGGACCACGCCCAGAAGGCGCGAAGTCGATTGGTCATCCTGACTAGTCTACTGGCCCCCGAGTTCGTCGCCCGGCCGAGCGGGTGCCACAATGGTCACATGTCCGAAGCCCTCGATTTCCTGCTCGCGCTGCTCGATCTGGAAACCATCGAGGTCAACACCTACCGCGGGCAGCACCCCAAGGAGGAGCGCCAGCGCACCTTCGGCGGCCAGGTCGCGGCCCAAGCCCTCATGGCCGCGGGTCGAACCGTCGATCGCGGACGCGTTCACTCACTGCATTCGTACTTCCTTCGACCGGGCGACCCGAGCACGCCGATCCTCTACGAAGTGGACCGAATCCGCGACGGGCGAAGCTTCACGACGCGGCGAGTCGTGGCCATCCAGCACGGCCGCGCCATCTACAACATGCAGGCCAGCTTCCACGTAGACGAGGTCAGCCTCGAGCACCAGTTCACCATGCCCGATGTCCCCGGACCCGAGACGATTGCGCCGCTGGCCGAGCGCGTTCAGGCCGAGTTCGGCGTTATCGACGAGTGGTTCCGCCGGCCCCACCCCATCGACCAACGGTTCATCGGTGAGCTGCCGTGGAGCCCGCACCGCGCGCGCGAGCCGCGTCAGCGACTCTGGATTCGCGCCGACGGCGCGTTGCCCGCCGATGCACTGCTGCACGCCTGCGTCGTCACCTACGCGAGCGACATGAGCCTGTTCGACGCCATCCTCGCGCCGCACGCGATGCGCTGGGACGACGGGTCCTTCATGGGCGCGAGTCTCGACCACTGCATGTGGTTTCACCGCGATCTGCGGGCCGACGAGTGGCTCCTCTACGACACGGACTCGCCCATCGCCCACGGCGGGCGCGGACTCGCGCGCGGCTTCCTCTTCAATCGTGCCGGCGAACTCTGCGTCTCCATGGTGCAAGAGGGGCTGACGCGGCTGATCGATCCCGCGCTGGCCGCGCACGTCGAGAACTCGGCGAACTCGTCGCAGTAGGCTGGCGACGTGGCGATCGCCGAGCACTGCGCCCAATACGAACGCGCCACCGCCAGCCTCCTGGATCTCGTCAGCCACGTCGAGCCGGCCGACCTCGATCGCCACGTTGACGGCGGCTGGTCGGCCCGCCAGATTATTCACCACCTCGCGGACAGCGAGACCAACGCCTACGTTCGGTTGCGCCGACTGCTCGCCGAGCCGGCGGGAACGTTGATCCAGGGCTACGACGAACGAGCGTGGAGCGAGTGCGACGCGCTCGGCTACACCACCCTGCCGATCGAGTCCGCCCTCGGGGTCTTCTCAGCCGTGCGTCGGGCTTCGCTCGACGTGCTCGGCCGTCTCAGCGAGTCAGACCTCGCGCGCAGCGGCGTGCACAGCGAGAGCGGCCGCTACACGATCGAACATTGGATAGAGATCTACACCCGTCACCCACGCGAGCACGCCGAACAGCTGCTCGAGGCAATCAACGCCTGATTATCGCCGTCCCATCGGGACGTAGTCGCGCGCGTCGGGTCCGATGTAGAGCTGGCGTGGCCGCGTGATCTTGAGGTCCTGGTCGAGCAGTTCTTGGAAGTGCGCGAGCCAGCCCGACGTGCGCGGAATCGCGAACAGCACCGTGAACATCTCCATCGGGAAACCCATGGCCTGGTAGATCAGCCCCGAGTAGAAATCGACGTTCGGGTAGAGCCGCCGAGAGATGA
>JAKBCI010000260.1 GCA_021807965.1 Actinomycetes bacterium | reverse complement strand
AAAGGGTTCAGTGGGCGAAAATGCTCGAGGAAATCAAACTTGGATTACCTGGACGTCACTTTCTGTTCATCTGGGCTGCTTAACCTTGGCTCGGGTATTGGGCAAGGAGCACGCCATGGATGAGTCAGTTCAAGCGCAGGCCGCGCCGCGTTACAACGATCCCGTGCTGGCGCGCCTCGATCCCGACCGAGATCTCCCGACTAACGTGATGGCGACCACTGGACTCACTTTGCGCTTCGGCGCCACGACGGTCTTGAGCGAGGTGGCGATGACCGCTCCGCGCGGTACGATCACTGCTCTCATTGGGCCGACGGGATCGGGCAAGTCGACCTTTCTTCGAACGCTGAATCGGATGAACGATAAGGTACCCGGCTTCACTCACGACGGCGACGTCACCCTGTTCGGGGATTCGATCTGGGGCCCGAAGCAGGATCTCTTGACCCTGCGCCGGCGTGTGGGAATGTTATTCCAGCGGCCGAACCCTTTTCCGATGTCGATTCGCGACAATGTCGTGGCGGGCGTCAAGGCGCACGGCATCGCGCGCGGCAAGCAACTGGACGTCGTCGCAGAAATACGACTTCGCGAGGTGGGTTTGTGGGACGCCGTTAAGGACCGTTTGCGCGAGTCGCCCTACCGATTATCAGGGGGGCAGCAACAGCTCCTCTGCCTGGCTCGTGCCCTCGCGGTTGGTCCTGAAGTTCTCCTGCTCGACGAGCCGACGTCCGCTCTCGACCCGCTCTCGACCGATTCCGTCGAGCAATTGTTGCGCCAGATGACACCCGCGCTCACGCAGATCATCGTGACGCACAACCTCGGTCAAGCCCGGCGACTCTCCGATTCCACGATGTTCTTCTTTGGCGGCCGCCTGGTCGAGCATGGATCCACCGAGGAACTGTTCTCCCAGCCGCGCGAAGCGGACACCGGTCGCTACGTGAATGGGTTGATGGGCTGAGCCCCGGTGCGACGGGCGGACCCCGCGTTCGCCGTCGCCGCGGCGCATCGGGTGCGAAGTGAAATCATTTAGAAATGTGGTAGAGGTCGCTGGTCGGTCACTTCGAGTTCACTTGGGATCAATACGATGGGCGCACCAACAACGAGGAGGACCTCACATGATGTTTCAACGTGCAGTACGAGACCGCTGTCGCTCGCTCGCGACTATCGCACTCATCGCGGCGACGACCGCGGTCGGCATTGGTTCAGTGGCGTCGGCCAGCCCGGTGACGCTGCCCAAGAGTGGTGTCGAGACGCCTCCGGCCGCGAGCGTGACCGAAACGGGTAGTACTTTGCTCTACCCCCTGTGGAATCTGTGGGCCCCGGCCTATCAGAGCACCTACCACAACGTGCACATCACCACCGCGGGCACGGGTTCGGGGACCGGAATCGCGGACGCCGCGAGTGGCACGGTCGACATCGGTTCCTCCGACGCCTACCTGTCGCCCACGGTCAAGTCGGCCACCCCGAGCTTGTTGAACATTCCCTTGGCGATCTCCTACCAGGTGATTGCCTACAACATCCCCGGCGTGAACGCCCACCTTCGCTTGCCGGGTACCGTGATCGCGGCAATCTATCGCGGAGCGATCAACAACTGGGACAATGTCGAAATCGCGCGCTTGAACCCCGGTATCAAGTTGCCCAACCTCCCCATCGTGGCCCTGCACCGTTCCGACGGCAGTGGCGACACCTTCATCTTCACGCAGTACTTGTCCAAGCAGGTCGCGTCGTGGGCGTCGGGACCGGGCTACGGCACGACGGTCTCCTTCCCGGCGATCTCGAACGCTCTGGGTGAGAACGGCAATGGCGGTATGGTGTCGGGCTGCCAGGCGACCCCTGGTTGCATCGCCTACATCGGGGTGAGCTTCCTCACTCAGGCGTTAGGGGCCGGGCTCGGGTACGCCGAGATCCTTAACGGCGCGGGTCAGTACGTGTTGCCGAACGCTTCGACGGCCTCCACCGAGGCGGCGGCGTTCACCAAGTCGACTCCCGCGAACGAGACGATCTCGATGATCGACGGCAAGGTTAAGGGCGGCTACCCGATCATCAACTACGAGTACGCCATCGTCAACAAGAAGCAGGGCAGTGCCACCACCGCCAAGGCCATTCGTTCGCTGCTCGAGTGGGCCGTCAACGCCAACGACGGCAACAGTGACCAGTACCTGAGCCTCGTGCGATTTGTCCCCTTGCCCGCCCCGATCGTCGCAGAGTCCCTGCGTCAGATCCTGACCATCCAGTAAGTAGTGTCGACGTCTCGCGACGCCGCCGTCGTCAGCGGAGCGTCGACACCGTCACCCGCCCGCCGCGACCCACGGGTCCGGCGGGCGGGTCGACTTCGTCGCGAGGACATCGCGTGGCGTTGGGGCTCGCTGGTGGCGTCGTGGCTACCGGTCGTCGCGCTGACGATTGCGCTGATCATCCTCGCGATCAAGGCGTGGCCCGCGGTCCTGGTCAACGGCGCCGGATTCCTGACGCACTCGCAGTGGCAACCCGGCAACACGTACGGCAGCGTCGTTCACACGCACGGGGTGGCCCGCCCGTCGGGTTCGAGTTACGGGGCGTGGCCGCTGATCGCCGGAACCCTCGAGACGTCACTCATCGCTCTTCTCATCGCCGTTCCCCTCGCCGTCGGCACGGCCTTCGCGCTCACCGAGTTGCTGCCGGACTGGCTGTCGCGGCCCATCGGCTTCTTCGTCGAGATTCTGGCGGGGGTGCCGAGTGTCGTGATCGGTCTCTGGGGCGTGCTCGAGATCGGACCCTTCCTCGCCCATCACGTCTACCCGATCGTCGCGAATCACGTCCCCGACGTCGGGCCCTTTCGCT
>JAKBCI010000259.1:1513-2831 GCA_021807965.1 Actinomycetes bacterium | reverse complement strand
CGCTCCTATCGCCTAGAGCGTTGCGCGGCACCGCGTCAGCGCCGAAGAGCGCAGCTCCAGACACTCGCTCGGGTCCGTCGAGACGCTCGATCGACGCGCCGACGGCCCCGCCAACGGGAGCCTCAACCTTCGGGGCGTTGACATCGAAGTCAACCAGAGCCTCGACAATCGGGCGGTATCCGGTACAGCGACATAGAACACCTCCGAGGGCCTCTTCGACCTCTGCGGGCGTCGGTTGGGTAGTTCGACCTACGAGCGCCCTTGCGGCCATGAGCATGCCGGGGGTGCAAAAGCTGCACTGCGTGGCACCGTGAGCGAGAAAGGATCGTTGGAGCCGTTCGCCGAGCCCGTCTCCGGCGAGGCCCTCGACAGTAAGAACGTGACGACCTTCGACCTGGCCAACCGGAGTCAAACACGAGCAGAGCGGCGCGTCGTCAATGAGCACGGTGCACGCGCCACAGTCACCAGAGCCACATCCAACTTTGGTTCCCGTGAGACCGAGTTCGTCGCGCAGTACCGTGCTCAGCGGCGTGGAACCCCCCGAGTGGACTTCGGTGTCAACGCCATTTATCCGGGTACGTATGTAGTCACCCATGTCCCCCCCTGCAGGCCAGTAGCGCGTCCACGATCAACTGCGGCGTAACCCTCGTTCGATAGGCGCTCGACGCTCTCACGTCATCGATGGGGGTCAACTCGCTCATGTTCACGTCCCGCACTGACTTGAGCAGCGTCGACGACTCCGCCTTCACGCCCACCAGGGCCGCCTCCACGCCCGCGAGTCGCGCGGCGACTGGCGAACACGCGCCGACGGCCACTCGCGCGGTGTCGATTCGATCATCATCGAACTCGACGAGCGCCGCGATCATGACCGTCGAGATGACGAGGCTTGATCGTTGACCAAACTTGACGAAGGCGCCTCGCGAGTTGGTACCGGGCTCGGGGATGATGATCGCGGTGACCAACTCGTCCTCACGTCGATCAGTAGTTCGGTATCCGGTCAGGTACCGCGCGAGGTCCACGACCCTCGTAGAACGCAACGAGCGCAACTCGACCTGCGCGTTGAGGGTGAGCAGTGGTGGAATCCCATCACCGGCCGGCGACGCCGTGCAAATATTGCCCGCTACCGTTCCGGCGTTCTGGATCTGCGCTGCCCCCACCTGTCGAGCGGCGGTGCGCAACCCATCAAATGCGGCCGGCATCGCTGCATCGCGCACGTCACTCCACGTCGTGGTCGCGCCAATTCGCCACCCCGTTCCGTCCCGCGTAACGCCGCGTAATGCGTCGATTGAGGACACGTCGACGACGAACTCATGCCGAT
>JAKBCI010000259.1:0-1503 GCA_021807965.1 Actinomycetes bacterium | reverse complement strand
GGGTAGAAGTCGGTGCCGCCACACACGACGGCCGCGCGAGTCTCTCCCATCAGTTCCAGGGCCCGTTCGAGCGTCCGCGGTCGTTCGTACGCGAAGGAACCCGCCATCATCTACTTGAGCTCGAACGCCGGATCGATGCTGGCCGCTCTCGAGGCATCGAAGTGCCACGTTGACACGACCACCTTCTTGTCAGTGTAGAAATCAACGGCGTCTTCGGCGCGCCCCCGCAGCGAACCGTAGAAGCTCGACCGGCGCCCCCCTACGGGGTAGAAGGCAATCGGCGCGGGCGTTCCCACGTTGATCCCGACCTGGCCAACGTCCGCCGCGTTGCGGAAGTACTGCGCTTCGCCACCGTTCTCCGTGTACACGACCGCCGTGTGGCCGAATTCGCTGGCATTGATGACGCCTAGGGCCTCGTCAATGTCCTCGACGGCCGTCACGCAGCGCACGGGGCCAAACAACTCGTCTCGCCATATGGCCGTAGACGGCTTCGCGCTCACCAAGGTGGGTCCGAGCCAATGTCCGCCGGGGTACGCCGCCACCGACGTGGCGCGACCATCGAGCAGAACGTCGCTACCCTGCGCCTCGGCCCGGTTGACCATGTCGATCAGGTGTGCGCGAGAAGCTTCTGAGATCACCGGTCCAAGGGTCACTCCGGGTTCAACGCCGTTGCCCACGACCAGTCCACGCGCTCCGTCGATGATCGCTTCGACCACGCGGTCATAGACCGAGCGATACACGAGGATATTGGAGCCGGCGAAGCAGCGCTGCGACGCGTTCCCGTAGAGCGACGAAATCATGTTCCCAATCGTTCGCTCCAGCGAGACTGAGTCCGACACCACCAGGTGGTTGTTCGCACCACCCTGGGCCTGGCAACGCTTGAGGGCGGCGGAGGACTTGGCGTAGACGATCGCGGCCACCTTGGACGACCCCACGAACGAGACACCGACTACGTCGGGGTGCGTGCATAAGGTGTCGACCACCTCGTGCGCGCCGAGTACGAGGTTCACGACGCCCGGCGGAAAGCCGGCCTGCTCGGCCAGCTCCACCATTCGAATCGTCGTTAGGGGGCAGAGCTCGGAGGGTTTGATGACTACCGTGTTACCCGTGCCGACCGCCCACGTGAAATAGAGAGGAATCATCGCGGGAAAATTGAACGGCGCGATCAACGCAAAGACGCCCAGCGGCTCACGGATGTATTCGATATCCACCCCGTCGCCGATGTTGGCAGTCACGGCTCCCTTCATGGTTTCCGGCGCGGCTGCCGCGTGATCGACGTACTGGATTGCGCGCATCAACTCGCCGCGAGCCTCGGACAACGTCTTACCATTCTCCGCCGTGATGATCGCGGCCAATTCATCGGTCGAATCGATCAGTAACTGACGGTACCGCATCAGCACGTCGACCCGACTCGGCACCGGAATCCGACGCCAGGAGCGGAAGGCCTCGGCAGCAATCGCGAGTACCTCACCGGTCTCCTCACTGCTCGAGATCGGAAGGGTA
>JAKBCI010000258.1:1771-2842 GCA_021807965.1 Actinomycetes bacterium | reverse complement strand
CACCTCCTTCAACTTGTGGGTGATGAAGAGGATCGACTTGCCCGACGCAGCGAGCGAGCGCATGATGGCCATCAGCGCGTCGATCTCCTGAGGCGTCAGCACCGCCGTCGGCTCGTCGAGGATCAGCAGCTCGGCGTCGTGGCTGAGGGCCTTGAGGATCTCCACGCGCTGCTGGAGACCGATCGGGAGCTCTTCGACCACGGCGTCGGGGTCAACCTCGAGGTTGAACTCGCGCGACACGGTGCGGATCTCGTCGCGCGCGCGCTGGCGGTCGAGTCGACCGAACGACCGCGTCGGCTCGAAACCGAGTACCACGTTTTCGGCAACGGTGAAGACCGGCACGAGCATGAAGTGCTGGTGCACCATGCCGACGCCGCGTCGCACGGCCTCGCCCGAGTCGGCGAAGCGCGTCACGACGCCGTCAATGAGGATCTCACCCTCGTCGGGCTGCAGCTGGCCGAACAGCACGTTCATGAGCGTGGACTTGCCCGCGCCGTTCTCACCGAGCAGGCAGTGGATCTGACCCGGCTCGACGACGAGGTCGATGCGGTTGTTCGCGGTGAACGAGCCGAATCGCTTCGTGATGCCCCGGAGCTCGACACGCATAAGTGAACATCGTAGCCACGACGAAGGCCCGGGTCGCGGGGACCCGGGCCTTCGTCGTGGCCGACCGCGGTCGGTCGGTTCGCTTACTTCGCGGGGTAGGCGTTCGGGTTGACCGAGATGCTCCCCGACATGATGCCCTGGGCAATGTGGGCGATCGTCTTCTTCAGCGAGGCCGGCACCGGGATGCCGCCGTACTCGAGGGCCGTTCCCTGGTTCTTCAGGGTGCCGAGGTACGTGCCGCCCTTGAAGGTGCCCGCCGCCGCGGAGAGCACCGCGTCGCGCACGGAGGGCTCGACGCCCTTGGCGACGGTGCCGATGAACCACGAGCAGTCCGCCGCGTCCGAGACGCAGCCGTTGCTGTCGACCCACATGATGCTGTGCCCCTTGCCGGCCTGCTGAGCGGCCGCCACCGAGCCGAGGCCGACCGAGCCGGCGACCGGGAAGACGATGTCGGCGCCCGACGAG
>JAKBCI010000258.1:0-1761 GCA_021807965.1 Actinomycetes bacterium | reverse complement strand
GAGAAGTCACCGGCGGTGATGGTCTTGCCGGCCGTCTGGTCGGTGAAGTTGCCGACGAACGTGCCCGTGCCGGCGCAGCTGGCGAGCGTGCACGTGCCGTGCGCGGGCGTCCAGCCGAGCACCTTGATCGCGGCGCCACGGACCTTGTTGTAGTAGCGCACGCCGGCGACGAAGCCGTTCATGTACATGGTGACCGACGGAAAGTCCATGCCGCCGTAGGTGGCGACGGTGCCCGTGTGGGTGCTCGCCGCGGCGAGGTAGCCGCCGAGGAAGGCCGCTTGATCGGTCTCGTACTGCAGTGCGAGGACGTTGTGGTACTTGAGGTGCTGCGGCGCGTCATCGACGATCGCGAACTTCTGGCTCGGGTGCGCGTTCGCCGCCTGCTGGGTCGCGGTGTCCATCAAGAAGCCGACGGTCACGATGATGCCGCAGCCCTCGTGGACGAAGGTGTTGATGTTCGGCACGTAGTCGGCCGCCGAGGTCGACGACAGGTACGAGATCTGGATGTTCTTGTTCTTCGCGTGCGCGTCCTTCATGCCCTGCCAAGCCGACGCGTTGAAGGACTTGTCGTTGATGCCACCAGTGTCGGTGACCACGCAGGCCTTGAACGGCTTGGCCGCCGCCGCGTTCGTAGCGCTAACCCCGAGCGTGAGTGCGCCCAGAACCAGCGAGGCCGCTCCGAGTACCGCACCGATTCGACGGGCGGCGAACTTCTCTCCCATATGCATGTCCTAATCCCTCCAGCGGATCCGTGGTTTCGCCAAGCCCCGTTGGTCTGGCCCCCACGTTCTGTCATCGGCGACACTACTGCCCTCACGGCGCGCGCGGACGACTGTCAGTGCGCGAGCGTGCGGTGGTGGGGAACGGCGAGGCTCGCGGCGAGAGCCGCGAGCGCGATGGCGGCCGAGAGGTGAAAGACCCACTGGTAGCCGTTGACCAGGGCGATCGGTGACAGGGGGTGGATGAACGTGGCGCTGCGATCGGCCGCGATGGTGCCCAGTGCCGCGAGCGCGACCGAGCCCCCGATCTGGCGGCTCGTGTTCAAAACACCCGAGGCGAGTCCCGCGTCGGCCCGGTCGACGCCGCTCGTGGCGGCCGTCGCGAGCGGCGTGAAGAGCAGTCCGATCGCGAAGGCGCAGAGCACCGACGGCACGACGATCGCCGTCTCGTAGGACGAGTGCACGCCGATCAGGGCGATCCAGAAAAAGCCCACCGCCGCGCTCGAGGTGCCCGCGACGAGCAGGTGGCGTACGCCGAAACGACCGATGACCCGCGAGCTCAGTTGCGCGCCGGCGATGATCGCGACCGCCATTGGCAAGAAGGCGAAGCCAGTCTTCACCGCGCCGTAGTGCAAGATGTACTGGTAGTAGAAGGTGAGGAAGTACCACATCGCGAAGAACACGCCGCCGACGAGGAACATCACGAGGTTGGCCGACGTGACGGCGCGCGAGCGAAAGAGCCGCAGCGGCACGAGCGGGTGCGTGGCGACGCGCGACTCCCAGAGGAGAAACAGTCCAATCCCGATCACGCCACCGGCCATCCACGCCACGGTCGCCACGTTGGACCAGCCGGTGGTCGCCGTGGTGACCAGGCCGTAGATCGCGGCCGCCAGCGAGACCGTCACCAGCACCGCGCCGGTGACGTCGAGCTTCACGCGAGCCTCGCGGTTTCGCAGCTCGCGCAGGTAGCCGACGGCGAGGACGGCGGCCAGCGCCGCGAAGGGGACGTTGATGAAAAAGACCCAGCGCCACGAGAACCAGC
>JAKBCI010000257.1 GCA_021807965.1 Actinomycetes bacterium | reverse complement strand
CGACGTCGACATATCGGAACTGCGCGTGGGTGGCACCATTCGCATTGCCGACGTCGTGCTGCCCGATGGGGTCGAGCCCGTCGGCGATCCGGCAGTCGCCGTCGTGGCGACCCACGCCGGTCGGTCCGCCAAGACCGGCGCCGTCGTGACGGAGTAGCACCGTGTCGCTGCGGCGCTCGTCGGAGGCGACGCGCCACGGCAGCCCCAGTGCGTGGCTCGTGGTTGGACTGGCTAACCCCGGCGACGAGTACGCCGGGAGTCGCCACAACGTGGGTGGTGACGCCGTTCGACTGGTCGCGGCTCGTCGAGGCGTCGTACTCGGACTGGAACGTCGTCAACGTGCGGTCATGGGGTCGGTCGAGACCAAAGGCGGACTCGTCACGCTCGCCGTGCCGACGACGTTCATGAATGACTCTGGCGCCGCGTTCGTGCCACTGATGCGGCGCACGTCGGTGAGCGATCTAGCGCGCATCGTGGTCGTGCACGATGAACTCGACCTCGAGCCTGGTCGGCTGCGACTCAAATGCGGCGGGGGACTCGCGGGTCACAACGGCCTGCGATCGGTTGCTCAGGCGCTTGGCTCAACGAACTTCTGTCGTTTGCGCATAGGTATCGGCAAGCCGGTGCGCAAGGAACAGGGTGCTGACTACGTGCTGCGCCGCCCGTCGGCGGCGGCCCGCGCGGCGCGGCAAGTCGACGTCGAACGAGCGGCCGACGCCATTGAGCTGTTGCTGGACGAGGGGTTCGACGAGGCGCAACGACGCGTCAACGGTTGGTGATGGCGTCGACGGGCCTGCGTCGGGTCCTTGATCTGGTCACGCCGCGGCTCACCGAGGCGTTGCTCGCCGGCACGTTGACACCGAGCACGTACGCGACGCCCCTCGCCGTCGCGGCGCACGCCGCGCAGTCGTCACTGACCATTGCCGTCGTGGCCACCTCGAACGAGGCCGAACTACTGCACGACGCGCTGGCCGCGTTGTTCAGCGACGAGAGTGCCGTTGCCCTATGGCCGGCGTGGGATACGCACCCCCTCGAACGAGTGAGCCCCGACGTCGCGGTGATGGCCACGCGAAGCCTCCTGCGGTGGCGGCTCACGCAAGTGGACCACCCGCGCGTCGTGGTCGCGCCCGTGCGCGCGTTGGCGCAGATTCTCGCGCCGGGCCCGGCGCCGACACCGCTCACCGTGCGTCGGGGCGAGTCGCGCGATCGCGACGAACTCCTCGCGCAGCTCATCGCACTCGGGTACCGGCGCGAATCGATTGTCGAGCACCGCGGCGAGTTTGCAGTGCGCGGCGGCATCGTCGACCTCTGGTCACCCCACGCCGACCAGCCAGTACGCCTCGACTTTTTTGGCGATGACGTGGAGCGGCTGACGTCGTTCGACGTGGCGAACCAACGCTCGCTCTCCAGTGCGCAGTCCGTCCACGTGGTCACTGCCCGCGAGTGGTCGCCGGGGTTGCTCGAGCGCGCGGCCGCCGATCGGCTCGCAGACCGCGAACCGTGGGGTCGCGCAGCATTTGATCGGATTGCCGCGGGTGAGCTCTTCGACGGGATGGAAGGTTGGATGCCCCTGGTCGCCGATCAACGCCGCACGCTGCTCGACGAGCTACCTGACGCCTCGATGTTCGTGGTCGAGCCAGATCGCGTGGCCCACCGACTCGAGGAGCTGCTCGACGAGGAGCGAGAGCTTACCGACACCGTCGCGGCAACCTGGCGGGCCGCGATCACGGTGCCGCTGCTGCACGAGGACTGGGCGGCGCTCGCCTCGAGGTCGCACGTGGACTTCGCGGCCTCGGGCCACGGCGAGCTGGTGGTGGGCTCCCCGCCGGTCGTTCAAGGCGACCCCGGACGCATCGCCGCCCACGTTCGGTCCTGGTCCGCGAAGCGCCGTGGCGTGGTGCTGACGGCCAATCCCGCGGCCGTTTCGCGAATGGCCGACCAGTTGCGCGCCGAAGGGCTCGCGGTAACCACCGATCCGGCGAAGGTCCTGGACGTTCGCCTGAGCGTGCTGCACAGCGTGCTGCCAGCCGGCTTCGCGATGGACGAACCCGACATCGTCGTGTGGAGTGAAACTGACCTCACCGGTCGACGCAGCGTGCACCGCGCGGCGCGCACTCGAGCGCGCACGGTCGACGGCTTCTTCGATGACCTGGCGGTCGGCAGCTACGTCGTGCATCGTCACCACGGCGTGGCTCGGTTCTCGGGCACCACGACGCGTGCGATCAACGGCACCGTGCGCGACTACCTGGTCTTGGAGTTCAAGGACGGCCGAAGCTATTGGCCCACAGAACAGATCGACGTGCTCACGCCGTACGGTGGGGGCGACGCACCGGCCCTGTCACGGATGGGTGGCGCCGAATGGCAGCGCACTCGAGCCACTGCTCGAGCCGCGGCCTATCTCGTCGCCCAAGATCTCGTTGACCTCTACCGGCAGCGCTCGGTAGCGGTGGGTCACGCCTTCTCGCCCGACACCGCGTGGCAGCACGAGATGGAAGAGCTCTTTCCCTTCGCTCTCACCGCCGACCAGGCCCAGGCCATCGAGGATGTGAAGGCGGACATGGAACGCGAGCGGCCGATGGATCGTCTCGTGTGCGCCGACGTCGGTTTTGGCAAGACCGAAATAGCGATTCGAGCCGTCTTCAAGGCCGTCCAGGATAATCGCCAGGCGGCGGTCTTGGTTCCCACGACCTTGCTCGCGAGTCAACACTTCGCCACCTTCAGCGAGCGCTTCGCCGGATTTCCCGTGCGAGTCGCCCTGCTCAGCCGTTTCGTGGAGGACGCTGACGCGCGCGCGACGCTGCGTGGTCTCGAGGACGGAACGATCGACGTGGTGATCGGTACG
>JAKBCI010000256.1 GCA_021807965.1 Actinomycetes bacterium | reverse complement strand
CGACGCGAAGATCACCCAAATCTACGAGGGCACGAACCAGGTCCAGCGCGTCGTGGTCGCCAAGCACCTGCTGAAGTAACAGCTCCATCCCGCGGGGGCCCTCGGACCGGCCGACGGTGCTGGGTCGTCGGGTCGCAGCGACGGCGACGTTGGGTCACCGAGGGGCGCGGGACGCTACTGAACTCGATTGGCCGCGGTCCGCCCACGCGGCGCCTCAGCGGATGGCACCTCGAGCGTTGGCAGTTCGCGCAACGCGCCGGACCCGGTGACGATCGCCACGCTACCGGTGGCAGCGAACAGGGTGGGCGACTCATCGACGTCGCGGGTTGCGGCCAGTCGAGCCAGGGCCTGGAGGCTGTGGCAGTGCGCGACGACGAGGACGGCGACGCCGTTGACGAGGAGCGGGTCGATCGTGTCGAGCCAACAGGCTCGGATGCGGCGCTCGTGGTCGGCCTTCGACTCGGCGCCCGGCAGCTCCGCTGGTGCCACGCCGGCGTAGCGCGGGTCGTGGTGGGGGTGACGTGCGTCGTCCTTGGGGATCGCCGGGGGAACGGCGTCGCGGTCACGTCGCCACTGGCGGACCGACGCCTTGCCGTAGCGGTCGATGGCGGCAGAGCGATCGAGACCTTGCAAGAGACCGAAGTGTCGTTCGTTGAGTCGCCAGTCACGACGCCGGTCCGGCGCGGACGTGACGGGCATGGCGAAGGTAGCGGTCTGCAACGCGCGAGAGGCGAAACTCGCTATCACCACGGATACGCGGACGCCACATGACGCGATGACTTCGCCGGCCCACGCCGCTTCACGATTGCCGAGCTCGCTGAGCGAGGGATCGGCCCAGCCAGTGAACCGCGCCTCGTCATTCCACTGGGTTCGCCCATGGCGCAACAACACCAGCGTGCCGCGATCGGTCGTGGCTCGCGCGCCACTCGTCGGAAGATCGCCGTGCGTCTCGTCCGTTTCCACGCCGGGCAGCTGGTGGTGCGTCACGTCGAACGCGCGGGGATTCGAGTGACCAATTCAGCCACCAGCCGCGCACTGGTGCGCGCCCCGTCGAGGTCGATCGTGACGTCGCGGCGCGGTGCGGCGAGTAGCGAGGTCACCTCGTCGGCCAGGCGCTGGGGCGAGAGCTGTGCGGAACGCACAATTCGCAGCACGCCGAGGTCGGCGAGCCTGGTCGCCCGTGCGGCCTGCTCGGTCTCGCGCCCCTCGTCGTGGGGCACGACGATTGACGGCACACCGGAGCGAACGATGTCGAGTGCCGTGTTGTAGCCGCACTGACTGATCGACGCGGTCGCCGCCGCCATCGCGGTGGCGAGGTCGGGGATGAATCGCTCCACCGACAGCCCGGGGCACTCGGCTGACAGTGCCGTCAGCGCAGTCACGTCCTCGTCGGCGAGGAAGGGCCCGGTCACCAGGCGGGTGCGCAGTCCCCGAGGTGCGAAGTGATCGCGATGAGCGTCGGCGGCGCAGCGCAGGAGCTCGGCACCGACTTTGCCGCCACCCGCGGATACCAGGATCTCCGGTGGCTGGTGCGGCAGGTGGCGAAGTCGCTCGCGTCGGGGCACCACGTAGCCGGTGTAGTGGATCGGGACGCGCAGTGTCACCGCGGGTCTAAAGGTGTCCTCAAGACGCGCAACCGATGGATCGCCGTGTACCAGGAGCGCATCGAAGTGGCGATTGAGCCGTTCGGCCGCATCGTCGTCCTTGGCCTGCTGGTCCGGGCCCCCGGCGACCAGGATGTCACGCACGCTGCAGACGATCGCCGGTGGCTCGTCGAGCGACCTGGCGTGTTCGAGGAGCGGGATGATCTCACGGGCGAACTTGCGACGTCCCAGGGGGAAGAGCTCCACGACCAGTGCCGCGGGGCCCAACGCGGTGAGCAGGTTGAGCAGCGTGTCCAGTCGTCGATTCCACGCCTGCTCGAGCGTCAGCTCGCGGTCGAGACTCGCGAGCGTGGCGTCGGCCCCGCCCCGTGCGCCGATGGGGTCCAAGGCGACGAGTTCGACGCTCGGGGGAACGATGAGGCCTGGCGGGACTGGACCACCGCTGACGAGCACGACTCGGAAGAGCCCCGCGAGTGCCTCGGCCACCGAGAGTGAGCGAACGAGGTGTCCGAGACCGACCGAGTGCTGCGAATAGAAGAGCAGGGCGGGACGCCCCGTGACGTCAACGCTCACGGGCTGCGATCGTGCTCGGCTGGCCGGCGTCCAGCATCCATTCGAGTGGTCGCCACAGGACGGGGGCGAAGCTCGTGGCGAGCCCGCGGCCGACCCCGTAGACGTCAAAGCCCACGTCGTGCAACGGTTCGATTGCGGTGACGCCGACCGCATCCACGATCACGTGTCCCACCATCACCGCGCGCAACTTCGTCGGGTCCAAGTCGTGATACTCGGGCCAACCCGTGGCGACGATGAGCGCGTCCGATCCCTGCGCGGCGTCGTAGGGTGTGTCGAGCTGGCACACCGCGGGATCGGACACCGTGGCGATGGGGTCGTGCACGCGCACCCGCGCCCCGCGTAGCGCCAGACCGCGAACGAGGGCGAGTGCCGGCGAGAAGCGGGTGTCGTCGGTACCCGCTTTGAAGGCGAGTCCGAGCACGGTGACCGTGCGCCCCGGCAGCGACCCGAGGGCGGACTCGACCTTGGCGATGACACTGACCTGCGCGGCGTCGTTGGCGCGCTGGGCCGCGCGAGCGACTTCGGCCGGACGCCCGGCGGACTCGGCGACGGCGATGAAGCCCGACAGGTCCTTGGGCAGGCACGAGCCGCCAAATCCGGGACCCGGGGCAAGGAATGCCTGGCCGATGCGCGCGTCGAGTCCCACGCCGCCCAGGACCTTGTCGGTCTCGGCGCCGAGCGCCTCGCACAGGGCAGCGACTTCGTTGGCG
>JAKBCI010000255.1 GCA_021807965.1 Actinomycetes bacterium | reverse complement strand
GAAGGAGATCTTTACGGCGAGGAAGGTGTTGGACGCGTACTTCACCAGTTCGGCGCTACGACGACTGCACTCGATGAGGGGCCAGTCCGAGGGGTAGAGGTCAGCGACCAATTGGCCGAGATTGGGGTCGTCCGCGCCGACGACGACTCGGTCGGGGTTGAAGAAGTCCCACACCGCCCGACCCTCGCGAAGGAACTCGGGGTTGGACACCACGCGAACCCGGACCCCCTCACGAGCCTGGCCGCCCACGAAGAGCTCGAGCGCCTCGCACGTGCCCGGGGGCACGGTGCTCTTCACGACGAGCGCCACGTTGGTCGTCGCGCAGGCGGCGACCTCGGTCGCCGCCCGGCCTAGCTGGCGCAGGTCTGGTTCGCCGTCGGAGCGCGGTGGCGTTCCAACGCACAGCATGGCCACCGCCACGCCGTCCATGGCGACGGCGGTGTCGGCGGTGAAGGTGAGTCGGCCCGAGCCCGTGTGGCGCGCGACCAATTCCTCGATGCCGGGCTCGTAGATCGGGATCTCGCCGCGCGTGAGCGCGGCCAGGCGCAGCGGGTCCGACTCGACACAGCGAACCTCGTGGCCGAGCTCGGCGAGGCAGGCGGCCGCGGTGAGCCCGACGTAGCCGGCGCCGATGACACAGACCGTCGTGGCCGCGACGGGGTTGGTGGCCGGTCCTCGTGTCTGGTCTCTCATGCCTCTCCTTTGACGAGTTGGTGGGCGTGTGCTGTCTCGCGCGGTACGGCGGGGCTGGCGAGCTCGTCGGCCTGCAGCCGGCGAAGGCGCCAGTACAGGCGTCGTTGGTTCATCAGCTGGGCGTGCGTGCCAGACTCGTCGATGCGTCCGTCGCTCACGACGGCGATGTGGTCGACGGCGCCGAGGCGCGACAACTGGTGGCTCACGATGATGCTCGTTCGGCCGGCGGCGACCAGGTCAATCGCGCCGAGCACGGTCGACTCGAGTTCCGCGTCGAGGCCTGTCATGGGCTCGTCGAGCAACAGGATGGGCGCGTTTCGCGCCATGGCGCGCGCGATCGCGATGCACTGGCGCTGCCCGCCCGAGAGGGACTGCCCGCGCTCGCTCGCGAGCGTGTCGTAGCCCTGGGGAAAGGACTCGATCAGTTCGTGCAGGCCAGCACGTCGTGCGGCCCCGATGGCGCCCGTCCGGCCGAGTTCGACGGACCCGTAGACGATGTTCTCCCAGACCGGCGCGCGGAACAGGTACGGCTCCTGGGGCACGTAGGCGATTTGACGGCGAAGGTCGGCGAGCGCCAGATCGGTGAGTTTCACGCCGTCGAGGTACACCGCGCCAGAAGTCGGGTCGAGGAACCGTGGCAGGAGGCGCACGAGGGTGCTCTTGCCCGAGCCGGTGGTTCCCACGAGGGCGAGGCGCGTTCCCGGGTCGAGGTGCAGCGAGACGCCACTGATTACGGGGGTGCCGCCCGGGTAGGCCACCGACACGTCGGCCAGGACGATCTCGCCGCGGACGCGGGCGAGATGGCGTGGTTCGGGGACTTCGGGAACCTCTTCGTGCGTGTCGAGCAGCTCGACGACACGCTCCGCGGCCGCGTGGGCGCGCCCGACGACGCCGGCCAACTTCGAGAGCTGGCGCACGGGGCTGTACATGCCGCGCAGGTAGGCCGTGAACACCAGCAGGTCGCCCGCCGTGAGACTGCCGGCGATCACGTCACGGGCGCCGAAGTACAACACCATCGCAGTGGACAGCGACATCGCCAGGGTCATCAACGGCGTGAACTGCGACTGGGCGACGATGGCGCGGCGATTCTGCTCGAGTCCTCGCTCCGTCGCCTCGCCGTAGCGGGCGGCCTCGACGGCCTCGGCGCCAAAGGCCTGCACCACGGTCATCGCGTTCAGCACTTCCTGGGCCACCGCGTTGGCGTCGCCGTCGGAGCGCCGCGCCAGGCGCTGGTAGGCCTTGATTCGAGCGAGGTAGTGATGCGTCGCCCACAAGAGCAGTGGCACCAAGGTCATGGCGAGCAGCGCGAAGCGCCAGTCGACGATCAGCATGATCGCGATCATTCCGGTGAGGGTGAGGACGTTTCGTACGAGGGTCGGCACGGCGTTGATCACCGCGCTCTGGATCGCCTGCACGTCACCGCCCAGTCGGGCGAGGAGGTCGCCGGTGCGCCGGCTCTGATGGAACTGGGGGGACTGAGCCTCGAGGTGGTCGAACAGCTCCCGGCGAATGTTGAGCACGACGCGCTGGCCGGCCGTGGCCATGAGCCGCGTCGAGAAGTAGTCCGAGACCGCGAGCGCGGCCGCGATCGCAATCATCGCGAGCATCATCGCAACGAGCAGTCCCGAGCGCTGATGGGGCATCCAGTGCAGCCACGACGGGAGCGTGCGGTGGCCCAGGACGCTGTCGAAGATGAACTTGAGCGGCCAGGGGATGAGCCACTGCATGACGGCGGCGAGCACGCTGGCGGCGAGCCCCGCCCCGAGCATCGCGCGAACCGGTCGGATGTGCGAGCGAAAACGTCCGATCACGAGCGGGCGCCTCCGCGCACGGGTGCGGCGACCGACCGAGTGGCGTCAAAGAGGGGGGCGATCGCCGAGGCGCAGGCTCGGCGATCGAACGACTCGACCATGTGGCGCCGCGCCGCCTGACCCAACCCTTCCCGGAGCCCTTCTTCGTCCTGCAGTCGCGCCAGTGCGCGAGCGAACGCCTAGGCGTCCCCGGGTGCGACCAGGAGACCGGCGTCGGCGGTGACGACTTCGGGGATCCCGGCCACGTTGCTCGCGACGACCGCGAGGCCGCTCGCCATCGCCTCGAGTAGCGAGTTGGGAATGCCGTCTCGATCGCCGTTGGCCATGACCACGCTGGCCTGGACGAAGACGTCGGCCCCGTGATACGAGGCGGCAACGCCGGTGGACCAAAGGCCGCC
>JAKBCI010000254.1 GCA_021807965.1 Actinomycetes bacterium | reverse complement strand
GGGTGACCGACCAGTCCGACCGGGTGCGCGTCGTTTCCTTCGACGACTTCCTGGGCGCGGTCGACCACGACGCGACACCCGTCGACGTCTCGATCGAGCCCGACGACGACGCCACCATCTTTTACACCTCGGGCACCACCGGACGTCCCAAGGGAGCGGTGGCGACGCACCGCAACATCGTCACCAATCTGATGAACTTGTTTTTCATCGGTCAGCGCTCGACGCTGCGCTTCGGCGACGGACCGGCCGGCGCGGCAACGTACCCTACGGCCAACCTGCTCAACATCCCGCTATTTCACGCCACGGGCTGTCTCGCGGTCATGGTCGTGAACGCCGCCGCCGGAGGCCGACTGGTCATGATGCACCACTTCGACGCCGGCCAAGCCCTGGCGATCATCGAGCGAGAGCGGATCACGGCCATCGGTGGCGTGCCGACGGTGGTGATGCAGCTCCTTGACCACCCCGACTTCGAGCGATTCGACACCTCGAGCGTTCGACTCGTCTCCTACGGCGGCGCGCCGTCGCCGCCCGAGCTCGTCCGGCGCATTGCCGAGGCGTTCCAACTGGCCCAGCCGGGCAACGGCTACGGCCTGACCGAGACCGCGGCCGCCGTCGCGCTTAACAACGGCCCCGACTACGTGGCGCGACCATCGAGCTGCGGACCCGCGGTCCCGGTCTGTCGCGTCGCCGTGGTGCCCGATGGGTACACCGAGGACGAACCACCGGCGTTGATCAATCCCGTGCAGGTCGGCGAACTCTGGATCAAGGGACCCAACGTGGTGCGGGGCTATTGGAACAAGCCCGAGGAGACCGCGCGATCCTTCACGCGCGGGTGGCTCCACACGGGCGACGTCGGACGAATCGACGCCGATGGCTTCATCTACATTGTCGATCGCGCCAAGGACATGATCATCCGAGGCGGCGAGAACGTGTATTCCATCGCCGTCGAGGCCGCCCTCTTCGAACACCCTGACGTCGCCGACTGCGCGGTGATAGGGATTCCCCACCCCACGCTCGGCGAGGAGGTCGCGGCCGTCATCGTCGTTCGACCAGGTCGGACGGTGCGCGCCGAGGAGCTGAGTACCCACGTGCGCCAACGCCTGGCCCACTTCGAGGTGCCAACGCGCTACTTCTTTCGCGGCGAACCGATTCCGCGCAATCCGCAGGGCAAGGTGCTCAAGACCGCCCTGCGCGAGTCGCTACGAGCCGACTGAGGGAACCGAGGCCAAGCGGTCTAGCCCGGCGAGGACCTCGGGATCGAGGTCGATCTCGCCCGCCGCGCAGTTCTCCTCCAGGTGCGCGACTGACGACGTGCCCGGAATCGGCATCATGACCGGGGAGCGCCTAAGCAGCCAAGCAATGGCCAGTTGGGCAATGCTGCACCCCGCGCGGGCGGCCAACTGATCTAGTTCGCCACCCGGTCGCGCCAGCTTGCCCGCCGCCACGGGATACCACGGTATGAAACCGATGCCGTTGGCTTGGCAATACTCAAGCGCGGCCTCGCTATCGCGACGTGTGACGTTGTACAGGTTCTGCACGGTCGAAATCGGCACCACGGCGCGAGCGTCGCTGATCTCCTTGACGTTCACCTCTGAGAGTCCGACCGCGCGGACCTTACCTTCGGCGAGCAAGTCGGCGAGCAATCCGAACTGCTCCGCAGCGGGAACGGTCGGGTCGATTCGGTGCAATTGGAAGAGGTCGAGGGACTCTTGCTTGAGCCGGCGTAGCGACAACTCGCACTGCTGGCGCAGGTACGTTGGCCGGCCGCAGGGTGGCCACTGGTCCGGTCCGGTCCGCAGCAGCCCGGCCTTGGTCGCCACGCGAACGTGCCCGAAGGGGTGCAGCGCCTCGGCGATGAGTTCTTCGGAGATCGTGGGGCCGTAGGAGTCCGCGGTGTCGATGAAGTCGACGCCGAGTTCGACGGCCCGCCGCAGGACCGCTATCGCCTCGTCGTGGTCCCGCGGCGGTCCCCAGACGCCCGGCCCGGTGATTCGCATGGCGCCAAAGCCGAGCCGGTGCACTGTCTGGCCGGCGAACGTGAACGTTTTAGCCATCGATCTACTCGCTTCTACGGAGTCGGCACGGGCGTCGCAGCCCACGACCGAGTCTTACTTGTTCGGCTGGGGCGTGAGGCGCAGGTAGTCCTTGAGCTTGCGAAAGCCCTTGGGGAACTTCGTCTGGGCCTCATCGTCGGAGATCGAGTTCGCGATGATGACGTCGTCGCCATCGCGCCAGTTCGCCGGCGTGGCGACCGAGTAGCCGGCGACGAGCTGGAGCGAGTCGAGGACACGAATGATCTCATCGATGTTCCGGCCGGTGGAGGCCGGATAGGTCAACGTCAGCTTCACCTTCTTGTCAGGACCGATGATGAAGACGCTGCGCACGGTCAACGTGTCGTTCGCGTTCGGGTGAATCATGTCGTAAAGCGCCGCGACCTTGCGCTCCTCATCACCGATGATCGGGAAGTTGAGCGCAGTCCCCTGGGTCTCGGCGATGTCGCCCTTCCACTGCTGGTGTGACGCTACGTCGTCAACCGAGACACCGATGATCTTCGTGTTTCGACGGTCGAATTCGGCCTTGCGCGCGGCGAATGCACCCAGTTCGGTCGTGCAGACCGGCGTGAAGTCCTTCGGGTGCGAAAAGAGAATCCCCCAGCTGTCGCCCAGCCATTCGTGGAAGGTAATAGGGCCGTCTGTGGTGTCCGCCGAGAAGTCCGGGGCCACGTCACCGAGACGAATCGTCATGATCGCTCCTTCTGTTTCCTTAGTCAATCGACTGCGCGCTCAGCATAACGGGACGACCTGTGCGGTCGGCCGAGAACGCTCGTGCGCCACGAGGGACGACCTGGCCAACTTGGAGATTCTCAGCGCACCGATGGCCTACGCCCACCAGTGGTCGACTGTGCAAGTTCA
>JAKBCI010000253.1 GCA_021807965.1 Actinomycetes bacterium | reverse complement strand
CGGACTGTTCCCGTGGCTGGACGTGCGCCACAACGTGGCCTTCGGATTGCAGTTGCGCCGACGACGAATTGACTGGGGCCCGGTCGACGAGATTCTGTCCACCGTCGGGTTGAGCGAGTTCGCGCAACACGCGCCCTACGAGCTGTCGGGGGGGATGCAGCAACGCGTGGCCCTGGCGCGCTCGCTCGTGATGCGACCAAAGATGCTGTTGATGGACGAGCCGTTCGCCGCGCTCGATGCGCACCTGCGACACGCGATGCAGGTGTTCTTGCGTGAACTGTGGTTGGACATTCGCACAACGGTGCTGTTCATCACCCACGATGTGGACGAGGCGATCGTGCTGGCCGAACGCGTCGTCGTGCTCGGATCGAATCCAAGTCGGATACTCGGAGAACTTGACGCGCGCGACGTGCACCCGAGCAGTGCCGACCTGTTGGATAACGCTAACTACCGACGATTACGGCACCGCGCCGTCGAACTGCTCGGCGAGGCGCCGTAGCGAGTCGTCGCTCACGCCACGTGACGCGGTGGGGACGGGGCGCGCAGGCTGGCCCGCCGTGATGCGCCGGCGAGGGTCGTGAGCGTGCGCGTGGCGACAATGAGCCAAAAGATCACGAGGGCGACCGCGAGTCCGGCCCCGAGCCACCGCAACGCGCTGAGGTTCCAGGTCTCGGCGAGAGCAATCGTCGCGATCGTGTAGGCGCCGAGCGGGAAGGTGAAGGCCCACCAGCCGATGCCAAAGGGGAGTGGTCCGCTTCGCACGTAGCGCACGAGCAGGATGATCGCGGCGATCAGCCACCAGGCGCCGAAGCCCCACAGGGCGGTGGCAAAGAGGTTCGACAAGACGTCAACGCCGGGCCCGAGCGGACCATAGAGCGCCGCTCCCGCGGCGGACATCTTCAACAGGGTTACGGCGCCGACGCCGATTGGTCCGAGGCCGATCCACAGTGACGGGGCCAGCGCGGCGTGAGGCAGGGGATGAACGATCAAGCGTTGAAAGAGCATGGCGAGGATCATCACGTAGAGCACGAAGCCGATGCCCCAGAAGGCGTAGGACATGAACAACAGCGCGCGAGCCGTCGCCGGTGATGAACCGGCCATCAGGGGCAAGATGACGAGCGGCACGATGATATTGACCACCGGTGGAATGAACCAGCTGCCGTTCACGCTCTGGGGGCTCACCGACGAATCGACGAAGAGCCAGTACGCAAAGGCGACGCTGATCGCGAGGGCTAGTGGCACGCCAACCCAGTCGAGAGACGCGACGATCGTTCGAACGGTGGCGGGCGAGAACCACGTGGGGCCGACGGCGGCCATCGTGGCGGCGACGACGAGAATCCCACCGGGGAACGTTCCGTAGAGACCACCTTGAACGGGATCGCGCAGGCTCGCGGCGACGGCGTCGGGGTGTCTCAGCACGCGCGCGACGTAGGGCACGAGCAGGGTGATGGCGAGGATGACCGTGACGACCGTCATCACCTGAGCCACGGTGCGCGTGAACGTCGCAAGCTGGGTAAAACCGCCGGGATTCTGTATCGCGACGATTCCAATGACGGCCGTGCCCATGACCGCGCCGAACCAACCCGGGTGAAAATCACGCAGGGCGCTCGTCGTCGGGCCCGTGGCCGCGACGCTCGGGCGACTGACCTCAGCGGGCGGCGCCGAACCGTCGGTAACAGCGTCGCGTTGCACTGTCTCAGAGGAACTCATGGCACTGCCTCCTCACTGCGACCTGCGACGCGCACGTGCCGCAGATACATTGATAACTGTAAATGTATCTGTCGTGTCTGGCTAGGGACTTTCGTCCCGATTGCGACGCGGTCGCCGGTGGCGAGCGAGGTGTGTCGGTGCTTCGTGGCGCCGGCATGGAACGTCGCGAAGCGTCCGAAGGAGTGCGTCGTGGCGACCGTACACTCGAAGTCGAGGAACTGGCGCCGAGCAAGGGAGCGGTAGCGCGTGGCTTTGGTGACCGATAAGGACTGGCCGGCCCTTGGCGGGGCCTCGCTGGGCAAGGACGAGGCGGCGGCGCTGGCGCGGCTGCTCGGAGCGCTGGCCGACCCGATTCGGTTGCGCCTGATCTCAATCATCGCCGAGCGAGGTCCTACCTGCGCGTGCGACCTCGTGGAACCGCTCGAGCGCAGTCAACCGACGATCTCGCACCACACGAAGGTCCTCGCCGGCGTCGGACTCTTGCACGGCTCGAAGCATGGTCGATCGATCTGGTGGAGTGTCGACCGGGACCGGTTGGCCATTGTCACGAAGGCGCTCGGGGGCCGGTGACGATGACACGGGTCCGGACTTCGAACGCGGAGAGTGCGGGTGTGTCGGCGACCGCAGGCGTCACGTGAATGCCAACGTGGTCGCTCGAGACGGTTGTGCAAGGAAGTCGCCGTTAGTCTAAAGATCATGGAGGCGAGCGATGCCTGGTGACTATCGATACGTGCTGGTAGAACGCGATGGGCCGGTGACCACCGTGTGGCTCAATCACCCCGAACGTCTGAACGTGCTGTCGCGTCAGATGATGCTCGAGCTCACCGACGCCTTTCAGAACGTCGGCGCGAGTGGGGCCACCGGTGTCGTGCTCGCGGCCAAGGGTCGGCTCTTCAGCGCTGGTCACGACTTCGCCGAAATGGCCGACGCCTCGCTCGAAGACGTGCGGTCACTCTTTGGAACGTGCACAACGATGATGACCGCGGTCCAGGCCATGCCCCAGCCGGTCGTCGCGCGCGTTCACGCGCTCGCGACGGGGGCGGGATGCCAATTGGTGGCCTCAGCTGACCTCGCGGTCGCGGCCGAGGAGGCGACGTTCGCGACCCCTGGCGGCAAGGGTGGGCTGTTCTGTACGACGCCCCTGGTCGCCGTCGCTCGTGTGATCGGCCGGCGCCGGGCGTTGGAGATGGGAATGAGCGGTGAC
>JAKBCI010000252.1 GCA_021807965.1 Actinomycetes bacterium | reverse complement strand
GAGCGTTCGCCAACGCGGCGAGTCCCAATAGCGCATCACGAGTGGATCGCTGTGCAGAGCGAAGAGTTCGTCGTGGTCGTCGTCGGACACCGGCCGCAGCCGCAGCCGGTCGGTTGAAAGGAGGGGCGTCGTCAACGGCACGGCGTCAGTCTCGTCGTGAAACGAGCGATCGTCAACGCGGCGACGAAGGCGACGGTCGGGTGCACGGTGGCGTCACCCGATCGTGTTACGCGCGGTGGGTTTGTCACTAGTGCGAGTGACGCCAACGCAGGTGGTGCAGGTGCCGGGTGGTCGGTGGCCGGTGCTTCACCCCGTCGGCGAAGACGGTTTGGTCGATCCGGCGCATCGTGGGCAGCCCCGGCAACACCGCGAGCGTGACCGCGATGCCGATGAGCGCGAGCCCGGTGCGCAGGCCGGTCCAGTGGATGAGCACGGTCATCATCAGCGACCCGAGGGCCATCCCCGCGACCTCGCCACCCTCGAGGGCGCCGAGCACCCGTCCGAGCTTGTCGTTGGGCACGATGTGCTGGAGGATCGTGATGGCGTTCACGTCCACCACCGAATTCGCCGCTCCGATCAGCCACATCGACAGCAGCGCCGCACCCAGGGTTGGCAGCACCGCGATGATGACCAGGGGAGCGGCCCACACGATCACGCCCAGGGCAAAGTCCATCGCGAGTTGTGCGCGCTCCATCAGCATGAGCGCGACGAAGCCACCGACGAGGCCCCCGATGCCGAGCAGCGACTCCATGAGGCCCAGTCCCGAACTGCCGATGTGGAGCATCTTCAAGGCGATCGCGACGGTGAACACCGCTGACGCGCCCGCGACGACGCACTGCAGGACGTAGAGCACGACGAGGGTCAGCACGTTGCGGTCATTGCCGATGAGCCGAAAGCCCTGGATGGCGCGTGCGAGGAAGCTCTGGGCACGTGCGTCGCGTTCGTCGGGCGCCCGGCGGAGCAATTCGATGATCTCGGGCGAGCGTTCAGCGTCGGTTGGGGCGTGAATCGAGAAGACGACGATCGCCGACCACACGAACGTTGCCGCGTCGAAGCTGAACGCGGCGGACACGTTCGTGAACGCGAGCAGGAAACCGGCGAGAGCCGGGCCGGCGAAGAAGCCGACGCTCTCGATCGTGCTCGAGACGACGTTCGCCCCGGCGATCTCGTCGTGATTCTTCGCGAGCGTCGGCAGGATCGAGGCCTGGGAGGGCCGGAACGCCGTTCCGGCGAGGCCGACGAGCACGACGAGGGCGTAGACGTACCACTTCGAGCCGTGCAGGGCGACGATGGTCGCCGCGAGCGCTACCAAAACGAGCCGGACGAGATCCGACGCCACCATGATGATCCGCCGGTCGTACTGGTCGGCCAGGGTCGACGTGAACGGCGCCACCGACGCGATGGCGACGTAGCGCACGACCGCGAGCACCCCGACGGCGGTCGCTCCACCGCTGCGATAGACGAAGACCACGGCGCTGAGCGAGAAGACGCCGTCGCCGATGAGCGAGACCCCGAAGGCGAGGAAGATGCGCCGCAGGGCGGGATTGGCGAAGACGTTCGCCATAGCCGTCTTTGACGAGCGCAACTCCTCGCGAACCTGACTCATCGACCGCTCCTCACGTCACCTTCACTCGAGAATGGCGACCTCGCCGCAACCCCCATTCGACAAACACTGCTGCCGTTGGCCTCAACCCGCCCGCGGCTCGGTCCGCGGACCCGACCTTGCTCAGTCGACCGCGCGATTGGCCAGCATCTCGAAGTGCTCGTAGAGACGCGCTTCGCCGAGTTGACCGCGCAGCGTTTGGGCGTACGAACCGACCTTGGCCCACATGCCCTCGATCCAAAACAGGTCGCTCAGCAGCTCCCACGCCAGCACGCCGTGCTTGACGAGCGCGCCCGCCGTCTCGCCGAACATAAGAACGGTGCGGGCCGCGTCGGCGCTCGCCGTGTCGGTCGTGGCGTCGAAGCCTTCGCGGAAGATATCGGACATGGCGGAATCAAGTCCGATTTCGCTGCTCCAGCGCACCAGGTCCATGAACACCTTTGCGTCGTCATGGGTCACCGCCATGTCGTCCCCCTTTGCGCCGCCGCCGCTGGTCACTCGTCTGGTGGCCCAAGCACGCCCCGCTTCGGCCAACCATATAGAGCGCGACTCCATAGCGGCGTTTTGATAGTTGAGAGAATTCTTTGCGATTCGCGTGCGCATCTGCTCGTCCAGGCGCAAAGAGCACTCGTCGCTCGCAGCGTTAGGCTCTCGCAGTGACCCCACCGGACCAGTCTCGAATCCACAACGCCGCTATTGCGAGCCGGGTGATGACGCCCGACGAGGCGGCCGAGTTCATCCGGCCCGGTGACAACGTGGGCATGAGCGGGTTTACCGGGGCCGGGTACCCCAAGGAAGTGCCTGGCGCGCTCGTACGCCGGGTCGAGGCGGCGGCCGCGCGCGGGGACCGATTCGCGGTGAGCGTCTGGACCGGTGCCTCGACCGCGCCCGAGCTCGACGGCGCCCTCGCGGCCGTCGACGCGATCGATCTGCGCATGCCCTACCAGTCGGACCCAGTCAGCCGCGCCAAGATCAACGCCGGCCTCGTCGACTACCTCGACCTGCACCTCTCACACGTCGCCCAGATGGTGTGGGAGGGCGCCTTCGGACACCTCGACGTCGCCGTCGTCGAGGTGGCCGGCGTCACCGCCGACGGCAATCTCATCCCGTCCTCGTCGGTCGGCAACAACAAGACCTGGATCGACCAGGCCGATCGCGTGATCCTCGAGGTGAACGCCTGGCAGCCCGAAGCGTTTGCGGGCATGCACGACGTCTACTACGGGACCGCCCTGCCGCCGCAGCGCAAGCCGATCCAGATCGTCTCGGCCTCGGACCGCATCGGCGTGCCCTACCTGCGCTGTGCGCCCGAGAAGATCGTCGCCGT
>JAKBCI010000251.1 GCA_021807965.1 Actinomycetes bacterium | reverse complement strand
GTACACCCACCCGAAAGCTCGCCAGGCGCACCAGTCGCGGTTTCGCCTGGGGTATCGGCACCTCCTAAGAAGTATTCGATTGATGGAGTCCTGGTGCACCCCGGAATAGTTTCGGCGCTTCGTGTTTACATGGTGCGGGCGAGATTCTGGCAGCAGGTACTAATCTGCTCAGCCTTTGTCGGCGCAGGAATCATCCTCGTCGCGTTTGGGCAGTGGTCTGGTTTGGCCCTGATCGTTGTCGGTCTCATATTCGGCCTCCCCCTTGTCGGCGAGTTGGCGCGACGGCTGAGGACGACCGCTTCAAGGGACCGTGGAAGCAGTCGTGACCGTTGAAACGATGAAGATCGACGACGGAGCGACGCTCGAAGTTCGCGAGGCCCTCGAGCGTTGTTCGTTACGCCGTAGGCGGCGGGTCCGCACCCGGCGTGAACGCGCCGCCCGAGACGCCGAGCCGTTCGCCAATCGCCGTGACGTGGGCGTGGAGCTCGTCGAGCAGGTCCGTGTTTCGCTTCACCTCTTGGGTGAGTTCGGTGTTCTCCTTCAGCAGTACCTTGATGTCGTCGGTGTTGGCCGCCGTGTGGACGGCGACCTCGGAGGCGATGGAGTCGGCGCGCTTGGCGGCGATCAAGAGGGCCGCCGCCTGGACTCCCGCCATCATGGACAAGAAGAGGTTCAACAGGATGTAGGGGTAGGGGTCGAAGGCCCGGTGGTGCAGGATCCGCTGGAACAGCACGGTGTTCGTGAGGGCCCAGGCGATCATCACCGCGAAGAAGGCGAAGACGAAGGGCCAGGACCCCATCATGTTGCGCATCTTGTCCGCGGCCCGCTCGCCGCGTGACAGCTGGTCGCCGGATCGGACGGCGGGGTGCATGTGCCAGTGGGACTGCCAGCTCGAGTTCACGGGAGCCATCGTCGCACACCGGCGCCGCGGCGCCGACGCACCACCCATCGACCAGGAGAGGGAGCGATTCTGGGACCGAAGACACTTGACGGCGCGAGGTGGTTGTGCGAACCTGCACGGATCGAGAGCCACCAGGAGCCGGTGGGGGGTGACGTCGTCGCACGACGGGTGGCCGGTGGCGCCCTGACGCCGCTCGGTGCGACGCGTGCGACACCGGGCCGTCGAGCGGCGGGTCGCCGTCGCTGGCTCATGGTTGTGGCGACCCTGATAGGTCCCGGCATGCTCGTGATGCTCGCCGACACCGACGCGGGCAGCGTGATAACAGCCGCCCAGTCCGGCGCGCTCTACCGATTCGGGCTCGTCCTGCCCGAGCTGCTGCTCATCCCGATCCTCTACGTCGTCCAGGAGATCACGGTGCGCGTGGGGATTACGACGGGCAAGGGCCACGGGGCACTTATCCGCGAGTACTTCGGTGCCCCGTGGGCCTACACCGCGGCGGTGACGCTGCTCGTCGCGTGCGCTGGCGCGCTCATGACCGAGTTCGCGGGGATCGCCGGGGTCGGGCTACTCGTCGGGCTGCCCAAGGCCGTGACCGTCGGCGCGGCCGCGCTCGGGCTCACGGCACTCATCATCTTCGGACGGTATCGCCGGATCGAGGCGATCGGGATCGTCGTCGGGGCTCTCGAGTTGCTCTTCGTGGTCGCGGCCGTCGACGCGCACCCGAACGTCTCGGCGCTCGCGCGATCCCTTACCGGTGACTGGACGTTCAGCCACGGCTACGGCACGCTGCTCGCCGCCACGGTCGGCGCGGTGATCATGCCCTGGATGATCTTCTACCAGCAAGAGGCGGTGATCGACAAGGGCTATCGCGAGCGGGGCCGCGCGGGACTCGCCGACGCGCGCACGAACACCTTCATCGGGGCCGTGGTCACCCAACTGATCATGATCGCCATCGTGGTCGTGACCGGGGCGACGCTCGGGACGCGGGACGCCGGACGGCCACTCAACGACATCGGGTCCATCGCGACGGCGTTGACGCCGTTCCTCGGGCACCGCGACGCCGTCGTGCTCTTCGGGTTGGGCATGATCGGCGCGTCGGTCGTCGCCGCGCTCGTGGTCTCGGTCGCCGGCGCGTGGGGCATCGCCGAGGTCTTCGGGTGGAAGCACAGTCTGAACGACCCCCCGGCCAAGGCGATCCGCTTCTACGGCGTCGCGGTGGCGGGCATCGTGGCGAGTGCGCTCGCGGTCGTGGTCGCCACCAACCTGGTCGGCCTCGCCGTGGACGTCGAGGTCATGAACGCCGCGCTGTTGCCGGTCGTGCTCACCTTCCTCGTGCTGTTGGAGCGCCGCCTCCCGGCGCCGGTGCGGATGCGCGGGGCGCGTCGCATCCTCGCCTACGCGATGATCGCCGTGGTGGTCGCCGTGGGCTTCGTGACGATCGCCTCGGTGATCCACACCGCGCTCTGAACACCAGCGTCGTTTCAACCGGCGACACGTCGCCGACACCATGAGGCGCGCTCGCGCTCACCCATCACGCGGGCGTCACCCCGGCCGAGGTCGGCTTCTTGCTGTCCGTGATCGACGAGGTGCGGCTGGTCGCGGCCCAACTCGCGGTCCGCTTCCACAGGCTTCGAACGACCGGCGCCGGTGCGGCTGTTGCGGCGGGCGGCGCGGAGTTGATCGTGGCGACGCGTTGGGTCATCTCGGCTGACCGTCGTGGCGTCGCCTGGGCGAGCGAGGCGGCTGGCCTACTGGGTCGCGACACCGCGCCAGAGGTCGATGTCGCCCTCCACCGCGTGGCGGTCGATTTCGGCGAGCTCCTCGGCGCTGAACTCGAGGTAGTCGAGCGCGTCGAGGTTGTCGTCGAGCTGGGCGACGCTGCTCGCGCCGATCAGCGCCGAGGTGACTCGCGGGTCGCGCAACGTCCAGGCGATCGCCATCTGGGCGAGGGTCTGGCCGCGCTGGGCGGCGACGTCGGCGAGGGCGCGCACGTGGGCGAGGTTCGACTCGCTCAACATCGAGACGGGCAGCGAGC
>JAKBCI010000011.1 GCA_021807965.1 Actinomycetes bacterium | reverse complement strand
GGGTAAATGGGTCAGCCGGGTCGGTTCGACGGGTGGCGGCAAGTCCTACAAGAAGTCTCGGCCGGCGAACTTCTACGGTGCGCTGTTCGTCATCGTCGTGCTCGGACTCGCCGCCACCGTCCTGGCGCGCTACGAGTACCAGAACCCCAGCGCCGGTCCGGCGTCCACCCCGCCGACCATCGGCACCACGTGGTACGCGGCGTTGTCCATTGACAATTGCGGCCGCATCGCGCCGTTCCTGGCCACGAACCCGAAGTACACGGGCGGCTTCACGGTCCAGCCGGCCGACGTCATCAAGATCAGCCCCGCGTCCTCCGCCGACGCCGGCAACAACGCGACGCTGGCCCAGTTCACGCGCGAGTACGCGGGACTCACCGCGACGTCGACCGCGCTCGGCTACCCGATTACCGGTGGGGTAACCACCGTGCACAACGGCGATCGGTGTCCCGCGAAGTCCAAGTACGCCGGAAAGGTTGGCCAGGTCTCGTACGCCTACTGGACGACGATCGCGCAAAAGACGCCCACTATCACGACCGATCCCAGCACGATCAAGTTCTCGCAGTACCTTCGGGTAACGATGGCCTTCTTGCCCAGTGGCGTGACCCCGCCGCCGCCCTCGAAGGTGACGGTCGACGCGATGGTGAAGACAGCCGTGACACCGACGACGACCACCACGACGACCGTTCCGCTCACTACGACAACGCTGAAGCGGCCGGTGACGCCCACGTCGACTGGTGCCACGACGACCACCGTCGGTTCGTCGACAACTACGACAACCTCGGTGACGACCACGACGACACCGAAGGGTTAGCTTGCAGGCCGTCATCCTCGTCGGCGGCATGGGCACGCGCCTTCGCCCACTGACCTACGAGACGCCCAAGCAGATGCTGCCGCTGGTGGGGGTGCCGATGATCGAGTGCGCGCTGGAGAACCTCGCTCGTCACGGGGTGACCGACGTAGTGCTGTCCCTCGGGTATCTGCCCGATCAGTTCATCGCCGCCTACCCCGATGACGTCATCGCGGGCATCAAGGTCACGTACGCGGTGGAGTCCGAGCCGCTGGACACGGCGGGGGCCATCCGATTCGCCGCGACCTCGTCGGGCATTGCCGACACGTTCATCGTGGTCAATGGCGACGTCGTGACGGACCTCGACGTGACAGCCCTGCTCGACTTTCACCGGCGTCGGGGCGCGATCGGCACCATCGCCCTGCACCCCGTCGTGGACCCGTCGCTCTTTGGCGTGGTGTCGACCACGCCCGAGGGCCGGGTGCTCGCCTTCGTGGAGAAGCCTCCGCGCGAGGAGGCGCCCACGAACCTCATCAACGCCGGAACCTACGTCTTCGAACCGGCGGTGCTGGATCGGATACCGTCGGGGCGCGTCAGCGTCGAACGCGAGACGTTTCCGTCGTTGGCCGCGAGCGGTGAGCTCTACGCGATGGCCGACGACGCGTACTGGCTGGACACGGGCACGCCGCACGCCTACCTCCAGGCGAACGTGGACATCCTGAAGGGGCGCGACGGTCGCAACGTACCCTCGATCGTGGACGGTTCGTGGAGGCACGCCTCCAGCCACGTGAGCGAGTCGGCCACCCTCATCAACGCGGTGATCGATCGGGAGTGCCGCGTGGGTCACGGCGCCGTCGTCGAACGGGCCGTGCTGCTGCCCGGCGCGACGGTCGCTGAGGGCGCCGAAGTGCGCTGGTCGATTGTCGGCCCCGACGCCGTGGTAGGCGAGTACGCACAGCTTGGTCCCACGTGCGTGGTCGGCGCGAACGAGCGCGTCGCCGCTGGCTCAGTGCTGCGCGGCGACGTTCGCCTCGGTGGGGTGTGAGCTAGCGGAAGAGATCGCCGTTGACCGGGCGCACGATGTCGTGGGCCACGGAGCCCTCGCCGAAGTAACGTCGGTCGAGGCCACGAACGATGGCGAACGGTGTGCCGGACGCCTTGCCGAGCACGAGGTTGGCCGCGCCAGCCACTTCGTCGGCGATCGCGATCTCAGTTGCCTCGAGCACTCGCCCGTTGGCGTCGGAGGTTCCGCGCAGATCGAGCACGACTCGCAGGCCGGCGGCTCCGATGGCCACGTCGGTGACACCGTGTCGCCAGGCTCGACCAAACGTGTCGGTGATCACGACGGCGACGTCGAGGCCGCTGCGGTGGCGCAGCGCTGCGCGGAGCCGTCGGGCCGATCGGTCCGGATCGACCGGTAGCAGCACCGCGGTTCCGGGTTCCGTATTTGAGAGGTCCACGCCCGCATTGGCGTTGATGAAGCCATGACTCGTCTCGGTGATGCGCAGGGTACCGCGTCGGCGCAGGACGCGCCGCGACTCGGATTCGATGATGGCGAGCTTGGACTCGTCGCTGCCGTCAAAGGGAACGACGCGCCCTTCGGACTTGGCGACAACCTTGCTCGTCACCACGAGGAGATCGAGATCGAGAATCTCGTCACCTTGTTGGGTCACTGCGTCGAGCACGAGAGTGGCGAGGTCACTTTCGGCCGTAACCGGTGCGCGCAGCACCACGGGAATGATGAGAACGCTCGTTGGCCGCGGGAGGGCACTCACGACAGCACCGCCGCCGCCAAGCGCGTATCGGCACCGGTCGTACCCATGATAGTCGAGGTAACGCGCACCGTGTGGCCCCGCTCGCGTAGTGCGTCAGCGTGCCGAGCGTCGGCGTCGTCGATGATCCACGTGCCAACCAGGTCCCCGTAGAAGTCGGCGACGCCTACGCAACTGACGTCGTAGTGCAGCTCGGCCAGCAGTCGGTCCGCGGGTCCCTTCAGGGCGGAGCCGTTGACGATGGGCGAGACGGCCACGACGTCGTCGCGTCGGCTACGTAGGACGTCGCGTATACCGGGAATCCGCAAGATCGGATCGATCGAGATGAGCGGATTCGAGGGGGCGATGACGATGCGCCGCGCGTGCTCCAGCGCGGCGAGCGCCGCGTCGGTGGCCCGGGCCTGCGTGGCGCCAACCACGTCGATGGCGAGGACCGGAACCGCGTGATGGTGGCGCACGAAGTACTCCTGAAACGTCAGGGGACCCAACGCAGTGGCGAACACGGTGGCCACGGGGTCGTCGGTGACCGGCAACAGATCAACCTCAACGCCGAGCCGCGCGACGAGCTCCGCGGTGACCACGGTCTTGGTTGCCCCCTCAACCAAGCGCTGGCTGCGGTACAGGTGGGTGGCGAGGTCGTGGTCACCCAGACGAAACCACGCTTCACCCCCGAGGATCTCGAGCGCTTCCATCGCCCGAAAACTGTCGTCGCGCAGACCCCAACCGGTTGACTCGTTGTTCAGGCCGGCCAGCGTGTACAGGATGGTGTCCAAGTCTGGACAGATAGTTAAACCGTGCAGGACAAGATCGTCGCCAACGTTCACCACGGCCGTCAAAGGGACATCGAGACGAGCGTGTCGCAATACGCGCAGCAAGCGAGCCGCTCCAACGCCGCCACACAGTACCGTGATCACCCTAGGCACTCTAGATTGGCTCCTAGCATCAATGTCTGTGGACGAGTCGCGACTCTGTGAGGACTGGCCCGGCTCCAGTGCGGCGGTCGTGATGCGACTCGACGGCGGCGCCGTGGTCGAGGTGGCGCACTGTGGCGACGTGGCGGCGCGACGGCCGTGGGCATCAGTGTCCAAGCTCGTCGTGGCGATGGCGGTGGGCATTGACGTGGACGACGGACGATGCCGCTACGAACAAGAGGTTGATTCGACGGGTGCGACGCTCGCACACCTCTTGTCCCACAGCGGGGGTTTCGGTCTCGAAGCCACCGATCGCACGGTTCCCGTCGGTACGCGGCGCGTCTACTCAAACGTCGCGGTCGATCGGGCCGTTGACGCCGTGGCCGACGGCGTCGTGCCGTCGCGCTGGCTCGGCGAACGAGTCTTCGAACCGCTGGCCATGGCCACGAGTGAACTGGTGGGGCGGCCGTCGGCGGGCGTCGCGGGATCCACGAGGGATCTCGCTACTTTCGTCGGCTCCTGGCTGAAGACGGATCTCCTGAGCCCGTCTACCCGTGAACGCATCCTCTCCCCGTTCCTCGGTGACCTCGACGGCATCGTGCCCGGTTTTGGCGCCTTTCGCCCCTGTCCGTGGGGGCTCGGACCCGAGATCCGTGGTTCGAAGCACCACTGGATGGGCGACTGGCCCTCTGACAGCGCCGGTCATTTTGGGCAGAGCGGGGCCCTCGCGCTGTTCAACGTGCGCGAAGGTATCGCGGTCGTTGCTACCACGACGACGCCGTTCGGTTCGTGGGCCGTGGCACTCTGGCCCGAATGGACGTCGTTCGTGCGCCGCCTGGCGAGCGCGTCGTGACGGCCCTCCCCATCCGCGTCGGCCTAGACCTTGACGGTTCACTCGAATCGCTCGGCGATTCGATGACCGACCTCGCCGATGCCCTCAGCGCACGTGGTGGCTGCGCGCTAGTTCGGTTTCATTCGCGGTCGCGAGCCGGAACGGGCGATGTTCACCTGGCGTGTCGCCGGTTCTGGGCTCCCTGGTGGCGCCGGGGTATGGGTCGTTCACTCGATCGGCTGCTACCGACCGTCGACGTCGTCCACGTCGCCGGCGTCATCACGCCACCGACTCGGCGCGTGCCCGAAATCGTGACCGTCGATGATCTGCGCCCCCTGCGGGGCGAATCGCGGATGAACCAGCGCAGCGCGCAGCTTCGCCGACTCGTCGCTCGTGGCGCCATCGTCGTCGCGTCGAGCCACGTCGCCCGCGATGAGGTGCTGGCGGTCTTGGGGGTCGCTCGAGACCGCGTCGTCGTGGTGTCGCCGGCCGTGCCCCTCGTCGCGCCCAACGTAGATGGCGACGAGCTGGTGGTAAACGTCACGGGCGACGTCGAGCACTTCGTGCGCCTCGCACCGTCGCTCGCCGCGGCCGCGGATCGCCTCGACACGCGGCTGGTGGCGCTCACGAGTGCCGCAGCGGCCGCGCGGATTCGTAGCACCGCCGTCCGAAGCATCGAACTGCGTCCTCGGCGCGACGCCCGCGAGGTTCTCGGTGCGGCGCGGGTGGTCGTGCATATATCCGACGGCGCGCGATTTCCGTCCTTCGCGATAGCCGCGCTGGGCGCGGGCGTGCCAACGATTACGCGGTCGACACCGATCAATCGGGAACTTCTGGCCGGAGCGGCAATTCTGGCTGAGTCCGACGCGGCCGTGGTTGAGCAGGTCGACGCGTTGTGGAATAACGAGCAGCATCGGGCGCTCGCGGTGGCGGCCGGGCGCTCGCGCGCCCTGGATTTCTCGCCCAGTAGTGTCGCGGGGGCCTACCTCGATCTGTACGGCGACGTCGTGCGAGGCTGGGACTCGTGACGATCGCTCTGTCGATGGACCAACTGGCGCGGCCTCAGCCCGGGGGCATCGCCACGTACGTGCGCGGACTCGTGAGCGGACTCGCGTCCCTCGGTCGCTGCGACGTCATCGGTCTCGCACCGACGGGTTCTCACGTCGCGAATCTCGAGGTGGCGCTGCGCCGGGTGCCGCTGCGCGCCGAGGTACTCACGTACGCGTGGCGGTACCGCGCCATCGGCGTGCCTCGCGGGGCCGCGATCGTCCACGCCACATCAATGGCCGGGCCATTCGGCGGTGGCCGCAGCGACGCCGTTCACTCGGTGGCGCTCCACGATCTGCTATGGCGCGATGAACCCGACGCCGCCACGGCGCGAGGACGTCGCTTTCACGAGCAACGTCTCGCGCTGCTCATGCGGCGAAGCGACCTGCGTGTCTTCACGTCCTCGCCCGGCCTGGACGATCGACTGGTGGACGAAGGCATGGATCGTTCGCGTCTGCACCCGGTTCGGCTCGGCATCGATGACCGAACGGAGGCGGCGCCACCGGCGGACGTGGCCCGACTCCTGGGTCGAGCCGGCGTCGCTGGCCCCTTTACCCTTTACGCCGGAACCCGCGAACCGCGAAAGAATCTCCGTCGACTCGTTCAGGCTCACGGGATTGCGCGATCTGCGGACGCGGCGCTCGGGCCGCTCGTGATCGTCGGGCCCAGTGGCTGGGGTGCCGTGGACGTGGGCGATGCGACGGTGCTCGGACCAGTGGCGCGTTCCATGTTGCGCGGTTTGTTGCGCGACGCCACCGTCGTCGCGTACGTGCCGCTACTGGAGGGATGGGGACTGCCGCCGGTCGAAGCCCTCGCGGAGGGTTCGCGGGTTGTGGCGAGCACCACCACGCCGAGCGTGGCGACCAACGGTGAGGTCGACCTCGCCGACCCCCTTGACGTTGACGATATTGCCGCGACGCTGCGGCGCGCCGTAGCTCGCTCGACGTCGCCGGACGCGCGGGCGCGGCGGCGCGCGTCAGTGTCGTCACTGACCTGGCGTCAGTGCGCGCTCGACCATCTCGCGGGATGGCAATGCGAATAGCGCTCGACGCGTCGGCGGTGCCTACCCGAGTCGCGGGGGCGGGCCGCTACGTGATGGAAATCGCCCGTCGTCTCCCGGAGGCGGGCGCCGAGCTAGTTCTGGTGACCCGCCGTAGTGACGTCGCGCGCTGGCGGGCGTGCTCGCCCAATGCTGAGGTTGCTCCCGTGGTGCCCGATGGGCGCGCCTCGCGTCTCATTGTCGAAGCGTGGCAACTCGGACAGTCCACCGTGGCTCGTGACGCATCGGTCTGGCACGGGCCGCACTATACGATGCCCCACCGGGGCACCACGCCGGCCGTCGTTACGGTGCACGACCTAACCTTCTTTACGCACCCCCAGTTCCACGAGCGCGCCAAGGTGGTCTTTTTTCGACGGGCGATCGCCTACGCAGTGCGGCACGCCCGGGTGCTGATCTGCGTCAGCGACTTCACCGCCAATCAGATGCGCGAGATCTTCCCGGCTCACGGACCCATCGTCGTTGCCCCTCACGGAGTTGACCTGGAGCGCTTCGCGCCCGAGGACGAGCGGTCGGTGAGCGAGCCGGTCTCAGTGCCGTACGTGTTGTTCGTCGGCACGATCGAGCCTCGAAAGGGTCTCGCCACGCTGCTCGGGGCGTTCGCGCACCTCGCGCGCACTGATCCCACCGTCGAGCTGTGGATTGCCGGCCAGTCCGGTTGGGGCCGCGAATTAGGGGAATCGGTTGACCGGCACGTGGCGCGATCGAGGATTCGCCAGCTGGGTTTCGTCAGTGACGCCGAACTGCCGGCACTGCTGCGCCGTGCGCGCGCCGTCGCCTACCCCTCCTTCGTCGAAGGCTTCGGGCTGCCGGTGCTCGAGGCCTTGGCCTGCGGTGCGCCGGTGGTCACCTCGTCGGGCACCGTCATGGCCGACGTCGCGGGTGATGCGGCGTTTCTGATCGTTCCCGGTGACGAGGACGGCCTCGCTGGGGCCCTCGTGAAGATCCTCGCCTTCTCCAACGACGAGCGGCGTCGGGTCAGCGCGCAGGCCCGAGCGCGAGCGGAGCTCTTCACGTGGACGACGTCCGTCGAACGTCACCTCGAGGCGTACGACCTAGCGAGTCGCGCGTGACCAGGTCCCTCGTGACCGGCGCCGGGGGATTCGTGGGCGGCCACCTCGTGACCTACCTCAACGAGGCGCGCGATGACGTTCAGGGCGTGGATCGCGAGGTCGACGTTACCGATCGCGCCGGCGTTGCGGCGCTCGTGGCCGCCGTGCGCCCCGACGTGGTATACCACCTAGCGGCGATGACGCACGTGGGCGAGTCGTGGCACCACGCCGACCAGTTTACGAGGGTGAACGTCGTTGGCACGCTCAACGTGCTCGAGGCGACGCGTGGCTACGCACCCGACGCCACCGTCATCGTCGTCAGTAGCGCCGACGTCTACGGGGTCGTCGGCGCCGAGGATCTACCGCTCGACGAAACGCAGCCGTTACGTCCCACCAGTCCGTACGCACAGTCGAAAGTCGAGGCCGAGCGAATCGCCCGCGAGTTTTCTCGTCGCGGCCTGCGCGTAGTTATCGCGCGGCCATTCAACCACATTGGACCGGGGCAGGCGCCCACGTTCGTGGTACCGGCCCTCGTGGAGCGCCTCCTGAGCGCGCGCGACCGTGGTTCGACCAGTGTCCCCGTAGGTGACCTGACGACTCGACGGGACTTTAGCGACGTCCGAGACGTGGTACGGGCCTATCGGCTCTTGGCGGAGCTGGGCGAACCTGGCGAGATCTACCACGTCGCCTCGGGACACGACGTCGCAATCTCGGACATCGCGCAGTGGTTGGTGAAGCGCATTGCGCCGGCGGTGCGGCTGGTCACAACGGACGAGCTGCTACGCCCGATCGAGATCCCGGTCATGCGCGGCAGCTTCGCGAAACTGCAACGCGTCACCGGGTGGGAGCCTCGCATTGGCCTCGCTCGCTCGCTCGAGGACATCGTGCGCACCGCGGAACGCCAGCGCATCGCGCAAGACCTGATGTAGGGCACGAACGCGGTGACTGGCGCAGCCGGGTTGCGCCCCGACGGCCAACTAGCCTTGAGTACCTGATGGAGACTCGCGCCCCGGCCGTCGTGGCCGTTGTCGTTACTACGGGATCTGGGCCCGGCCTTGAGGCCACGCTGGCGTCTCTGGCGGCGCAGGACTACGCGGAGTTGAGCCTGCTCGTAGTGGCCAACGGCGAAGCCGAGCACGTGGCCGCCCGGGTGGCGGCCGTGGCGCCGAACGCCTTCGTGCGCGTGTTGGCGGACAATCGAGGATTCGGGGCGGCGTGCAATGACGCGGTGCTGGCGGTGTCCGGCGCGACGTTCTTTCTCTTTTGTCACGACGACGTTCGACTGGACACCGACGTGGTCCACGTGTTGGTTGAAGCGGCGTTCCGGATGAACGCCGGCGTGCTCACGTCCAAGGTCGTCGATTACGACGATCCCCTCAGGCTCGTTCACGTGGGCCAGACGTGTGACCGATTCGGCGTTGTTCAAGAGCGCGTTGAGCCCGGCGAGATCGACCACGGCCAGCAAGACCTCGAACGCGACGTGTTCGTCGCGCCCGGCGGGGTCACCCTCGTGCGGTCCGATCTCTTCGTAACCCTGCAGGGTTTTGACCCGCTGATCCCCGCGCTCGGCGAGGATCTCGACTTTTGCTGGCGCGCTCAACGAGCGGGTGCTCGAATCGTCGTGGTTCCCGCGGCTCGCATTGCGCACCGACAGACGATCGCCTCGGGTGAACGTTCGGTGAGTGCCATCGGAACTCGCGGGACGAGCCGCGAGGACCTCGTGCGGCGACATCGGCTACTCGTCGTGGCGACGGGCTGGGGCCCGTGGATGACTGCGTCGACGATCGCCATGCTCGTGGCTCTCGATTTCGGCGAATTCGTGGTCGCACTGGTGGGTCGCGACCCGGACCGCGCGGGCGCGATTATCGGCTCGTGGCGCTGGTTGCTCAAGAACCGGGCTCGGGTGCGCGAGCGTCGTCGGCGTCGATCGACGTACGCCGTCTTGACCGACGACGAGTTGCACCGCCTACAGGTGGGCGGGGCGAGTCGCCTGCGTCGCTTCGTACGAACGCTGTTTCGCGAGGGGCTAGACCGAGCGCGCGGCATACTGCCGGACGTGGCGCACCCGGCGGTGGGTGGCGAAACCGACGCCGGCGTCGGTTTCGCCGCGGCCTTCTCCGACGTTGACGCCTTCGATGACTTGCCCGTTCGCACCGAGGGGGCCTCGGCTCGCCGGTCACCTCGCGTGCTCACCAGCTTTCGCTCGCAAGCGCTCGTCATCGTGCTGGCCGTCTGCCTGTGGCTCCTGGGCTCTCGAAATCTGGTCGCCACGCATCTGCCGCTCGTCGGTCGCCTCGCGCCGCTGGACTCGTGGTGGACGACGTGGCGACACTTCTTTGCGTCGTGGTCGGCGAATGGACTGGGAACGGGCACACCGGGCATGCCCGGCTACGGGGTCCTCGCCTTCGCCGGTACCTTCGTGCTCGGTCGTATGGGCATTCTGCCGCGCGTTGCCCTGATATTCGCCATTCCCGTTGGCGCTTACGGCGTCGCCCAACTCCTTCGTGGGCGGGTGTCCAATCGCGCCCGCCTCGTGTCAGCGCTGGCCTACCTGGCCGCGCCGATCGGCCTCAACATGATCAGTCAGGGGCGCGTTGACGTTCTCGTGGCCACCGCGGGCCTGCCCTTCATTGCGAGACGAATCTTCGAACTGTTGGCGGTGCCAGGATTTCACGACGATCCCTATCCCGCCGCGGTGCCCTTCGGGGTACGTGGCTGGCGCACGACGAGGTCGGGGCAGCGCGTCGCGCTGATCATGGTCACCGCCATCGTCACGGCGATGGCTCCGGCGTCGCTGGTGGCCGTCGCGGTGATCGTCGTCGGGGTATGGGTGGCGCGGTGGTTCGAGCCCGACCGCGGTCGCGTTCGGACGTGGCGTCTGCTCGGCGGCGTCGTTGGCGGCGTGGCGGTATTCCTCGCACCGATGACGATCGACGTCATCGTGGCGGGTCGGCGTTCGCCGGAGATTTTCGGCTTGGCGCGGGGGCCCTGGTCCGTTCCGTCGTTCTCCCTGCTCGCCCGTGGCGCCGATGGGGGGTTTGGTTCGTCGTGGTGGGGGTGGCTCCTGCCGGGCGCGGCCGTGGTTGGCTTCGTGCTGACCAAGGGCCCCCGACGGGCCATCGCGAGCAAGTTGGCCACCATCGGCGTCCTGGCGCTCGTACTCGCGGCCCTGTCGGCGCGCCACTGGTTGGGCGCATTCGCACCGGACCTCGACGTACTGCTCACGTTGTACGCCGTAGCGGTTGTGAGCCTGGTCGGACTCGGTGTCGCCGCGCTCGAGGTCGATGTTCGCCGAACCGGATTTGGTTGGCGTCAGTCGGTCGCGGTGGCCTTCGTCGCGGCGCTCGTACTTGCCGCGTTCCCCTTTCTTGGTGATGTGACGGGCGGTCGATTCAACCTGCCGACCACGAGCGTCGCCGAATCGATGAGCGCGGCCGTTCCCTCGGGTGCGAGCGGGTACCGGATTCTCTGGCTCGGCGATCCCTCGGTGCTGCCGATTGCTGGGTGGTCGGTCGCGCCCGGCTTGGCCGCCGCGACGTCGCTCAACGGACTGCCCGGCGGAGGCACCTTGTTCGCACCACCGGACTCGGGTACCTCTGACGTGATGCTCGAAGCTATCAATCTCGCGCTGCAACAGCGCACCGTGCACCTCGGATCGCTGCTGGCTCAGGCCGGCGTCTCGACGATCGTCGTCATGGACGCCTCGGCGCCGCAGTTGGCCGGCGTGCAAGAAGTCCCAACGCGCCCGGTGCCGGCGGGTCTCGCCTCGGCGCTCGGTCGCCAGACCGATTTATCGTTGCAGCTGCAGACGGCGTCAGTGTCGATCTACGCCAACGCGGCCTTTTACGGCCTCGTCGCACAGAGCTCGCCGCACTCGTCCACCGGATGGACACCTCTCGCGGGGACGACGTTCGCGGCTGGGCTCGTCGCGCCTGGCTCGACCGTGGTAGCTGGACTGGCGCCGGCGAGCGCGTTCGCCCTCGAGGTCAACGGCGCCGCCGCGACGCGGCGAACGAGCTACGGGTGGGCGCCGACGTACGAGATCAACCGCTACCGCAGACCGGCCTCCGTCGAACTCGTGCTGCGTCAGTTCCCCCTCAATGGCCTGCTCGCGTTCGCGACGCTGGGGCTGTGGGCGCTCGTATGGATTGGCTTCGTCGGTGTTCAACGCCTCGAATGGCTAGTGACGCGGCGACGACCCGTGGCCCTCGTCGCCCCCTCACAGGACGAGCCGTGAGCCCGCGGCCCCTTACTCTCGCGCTCGTCGTGGTAGTCGCGGCGACGGCACTCGCGACCAGCTTGGCGAAAGCAACGAATCTGCGTAGTCCACTGACGAGCCTGTCGACGACGTCGAATGTCGAATCCACGGCACTCTACTGTGCCGGCCTCGGAGCGTCGGGCTCGCCAACGGGCCGTGTTGACTTCCTCAATACGTCAGCCCACGTCCGAACGCTCGGCGTGCGCGTTGACACCAACGGCGCGCTGAGCAAAGTGCGGGAAATCAAGCTAGGAGCCCACGCGCGCACAACGATGACACCCACCGGGTCCGGTCCGTGGTACGGCGTGATCGCCGTCGTCGACGGCGGCGGCGTAGTGGCCGACGTGGTGAACCAGACGGGAACCGCGTCGGCGCCGTGCGTGGACGCCGGGTATACCGACTGGTACGCCTCGGGTCTCAGCACGACCGTTGGCGCGCGGGCCTACGTGGTGCTCTACAACCCGACGGCGACGGCGGCGGTGGCGAACGTCACGCTCAACACGCCATCGGGATTCTCGGCCCCGGCCTCGTTTCAGGGCGTATCCATCAGTGCGCATCGCGTCGTGGCGCTCAACTTGAACGCGCCGGCGGTGAACGTGGCGAACATCGGCGTTCACGTTCGAGTCGTGCGAGGTTCGGTCGTGCCGACCGCGATCCAGGAGTCGGGGACGGTCACGTCCTTCGACCCGGGTTCGCCGAGTCCGGCAGTGGTTTCGTGGTTTCCACGGGTGACGACCACCGACGGCGCCGTGGCCGAGCTTCGCGTCGCCAATCCGACGGCGTCAACGGCGACGGTGACCGCGACCATTCGGTTGGCCCCGTATCACGTCGCGCCCGAGACAATCTCGGTGGCGCCGTTCAGCACCGGCGTCATCACCGTGACGCCCAACTCGGCGATACCGGCCCACGGCTACGCCGTGGTGCGCGTGCAGTCGAACGTGGCCGTGGTGGTGGGACTGGTCACCGGCACGACGGCGGGGGTCGGGATTTCGGCACCCAACCCGCCGGCAGACGTCTACCTGGTGAGCGACTTCGTGGGTCGAGGTTTCGATGCGGTCACCGCTACCAACACTGGCACTCGACCGCTGTCGGTAGCGGTGACCGTGCTCGGATCGACGTCTCCGGCGCGGACGCTGACGATTCCGGCCAGCTCGACGGTGAGTGTGCGAACACTCGTCAGCGCGTTTCGTGGACGCACTGTCCTGATCCAGTCAACCCGAGCCGACTTGATCGTCACGGCCACGCTGCCTACGCGCCCAGCCGGCGTGCAACTGTTCGATCCGCTATACGGCGGGTAGCGTCGGCGGTTTCCACGCCGGCGCCGCCGCTTCGGCCGTGGCGGCGACGGGCGCCTTGAGTGTTTCGCGTTCGGCTGTTTCGACGGGCGCGACGGTCGGGGTGGACGGTCCGCTCAGCGAACTGACCGTCTTCGCGGCTCGGGCGTGAACCGGCTCGCCGTGGGCCTCGTCGATAAGACGAGCGGCTTCCAACCCGTCGATCGTCTCACGTTCCAGCAGGGCCCGGGTCAGGGCTTCCAGGCCGCGACGGTGCAGCGTCAGGACTTCGATCGCGCGAGCCTCTTGTTCGCGCAGGATCCGTTCGACCTCATCGTCGATCATTTGGGAGGTGTGGTCTGAGTAGTCGCGGGTGTGCATGAGGTCTTCGCCCAGAAAGACTTGGTTGTTCGATCCCCACGCCATCGGGCCGATCTCCTTGGACATGCCCCACTCGCGCACCATTCGTCGAGCGAGATCCGTATTGCGCTGGAGGTCGTCGGCCGCTCCGGTTGACAGGTCGCCGTAGACGAGCAACTCGGCCACCCGGCCTCCCATGCGCATACAGAGCGAATCCTCGAGATGCTGGCGTGACATGATGTGCCGATCCTCTTCGGGCAGGGTCATGGTGACACCGAGGGCCATGCCGCGAGGGATGATGGTGATCTTGTGCAACGGGTCGGTTTTGTCGAGCACGTACGCCAGTAGGGCGTGACCGCTCTCGTGGAAGGCGATCCGCTCGCGCTCCTCTTCGTGCAGCACCATGGTGTCGCGCTCTTGACCCATCATGACGCGGTCACGCGCGGACTCGAAGTCCTCCATGCCGATGGTCGACGAATGCCGACGGACGGCGTGCAGCGCCGATTCGTTGACGAGATTGGCGAGGTCCGCTCCACTCATGCCCGGGGTGCCTCGCGCCACCATGGCGAGGTCAACGCTGGGGTCGAGGGGTTTACCTTTGGCGTGAACCTCCAGGATCGGCAGTCGCTCGTCGAGGTCGGGCAGTGGCACGACGATCTGTCGATCGAAGCGTCCCGGGCGCAACAGGGCCGGATCGAGCACGTCGGGTCGGTTGGTAGCGGCTATCACGACCACGCCCTCAGTCGGATCAAAGCCATCCATCTCGCTCAACATTTGGTTGAGCGTCTGTTCGCGCTCATCGTGGCCGCCCCCGACGCCCGCACCACGTTTGCGCCCGATGGAGTCGATTTCGTCGATGAACACGATGGCCGGTGCCTGTTTGCGCGCGGTGTTGAACAGGTCGCGAACGCGACTGGCGCCTACACCAACGAACATCTCCATGAAATCCGAGCCGGAAACCGAGAAAAACGGAACGCCGGCCTCGCCCGCCACGGCCCGCGCGAGCATGGTCTTGCCGGTGCCCGGTGGCCCCACGAGGAGCATTCCCTTGGGAATCATGGCACCGACATCGCGGAAGCGACCGGGACCCTTGAGGAAGTCGACTACCTCACTGATCTCTTGCTTCACGCCGAGGTAGCCGGCGACGTCGGCGAAAGTGATCTTCGGCTTGTCTTGATTGAACTGCTTGGCCTTGGACCGTCCGACGGCCATCATGCCATTCATCTGCCCGCGCGCCTGGCGACCCGCGAAAATCATGAAGCCGGCGAAGATCAATATCCAGATGAGGTACGGCAGGAACGTCGAGGCGAAACTCGAGGGGTTCGAGAAGGTCACCGTCACGTTGTTGGACTTGAGCGTGTCGATCTCACTGGAGATCGCGGGCGCCGGTCCGTTGGCCGTGTAGTTGGTGCCATCACTCAACTGGCCCGAGATGACGCCGTTGGCGTTGTCGACCGTCGCCGAAACCACCTTTTGGCTCTTGACGTCACCCAACAGCGCCGAGTACGAGATCGTCTTCACGCTCTTGCTCTGAAAGAGCGACGGGATGAAGAGCAGGCCGACGATAAACGCAATGATGGCGATCGTGACGACTCGCCGCCGTGACTCCGGCGCCATTGGCCGTTCGCCCGAAGGCAACAACTTCTTGAATCCGGGCTTATCGTTGGGCGCTGTACTCACCCTTCCAATCTAGGGGCCCCGTGAGACGTTGGACTCGCACGGTCCCTAGGGGGTCGACGGGTTAGCGTTGGGCCCTGTGGATGAGGTGCTCGACGGTGAGTTAACGGTGCGGCCAGGCTCGGTGTTGCTCGCCGGCGTCGTTGGCTTCGCGGTTGGTGAAATCATGGCGACCAGCCTCGTCGCCATCGTTGCCGCAGCCACCTCGTACCCGGGTGGGGTTAGCGCGCTGGCGTCGGCGGCGCGCGATCCGTGGTGGGCGAGCACCCTGAGCCTCGTCGGCCTCTGGACTGGTTTCGCCGTGGCGATCGTTGGCGCAGCGCGGTTCGGTGGTCTGCAACCGTGGCCCCGCCAGTGGCACCTGCGACGCGGCGACTGGCGATTCGTCGTGCTCGGTGGCGCGGCTCAGGTGGTCATTGCTCTGGCCTATCGGCCATTTCACCTCCGCGACTTCAATCGACCCGTCACGAAGCTCTTTGGTGCCACCAGCGGCGCCGGGTTTGTCGTACTGGCGTTGCTCACGACTCTGGGCGCTCCCATTGTTGAGGAGTGGTTCTTTCGTGGCGTGATCTTTCGGGGACTGGCCGCCTTGGGGTCGCGTACCCATCGCGAGGTCGTGGTGCGCACG
>JAKBCI010000010.1 GCA_021807965.1 Actinomycetes bacterium | reverse complement strand
ATGGCAGATGCCGTGTCACCAACGAAGGTGCGGCCGAGTGCCGAAGAAGAACCTCGATCGCCATCGGTCCGGTGACGACGGCGGGCGCGATGGTGCCACCCGACGACAACAGGACTGCGGAGGGTGTGCCCTGAACGTGGTACGTGCTCGCTAGCACCGCACCGGTATCGATCACTACGTGGTCGGCGGGAATTCCGGCGTAGAAGTCACGAACCTCGTCCGTGGGTTGTCCGGCCACGACCACGAGCACCGTAAGAGTTAATTGGTGCCACCAACGGCGAACGATGGGCATGGCGGTCTGACAGGGACGACAGTCAGGATCGACGAAGATGAGGATCGAATCAACCCCAGAAGTAGGCAATGCCTGTAGTGACAGGGAACGACCGTCGAGGGTGGCGAAGCTGTTGATGCCATCGGCCCGATCTACCCAATCCAACCCTGGACGAAACATCGTGGATGCTCGTTCGGGAGATCCGGTGCTCGTCAGTTGCCTGCGAAGTACTAAGACAAGTATCGCCAGCACCATTGCCGCGGCGACCAGATGACCGCCGAACAGATGAGCCGTGTGGATCAGCGCTGGTACAAACCTCTCGTGAGGGCCAACCGTGATCCACGACGCGCCCACAGCCAGCACACCATTTCGAATGAGCGAGCGCCGAGAGATGGTCGAGGAGTGGAGTCGGCCGAAACACTGGCAGTCACCCTGGTGGCCGCGCCGCAGACTTCGCTGAATCAGCCAGGAGAACACGACGAGGCACGCGAAAGCGAGTGCGCCCGCGGCACGCGACGTCCCGTCGAACACTAGACCGACGGCGATCAGTGCGTCGAGTAATGGCAGCAACGTGACGGCGGGAGCTAGTCGGGAATCGAGCTCGTAGGTGGCAAGGAGTCGAGGCGTGCTGTCAGTGCTCAGCCACTTGCCGATCGCCGCGACGGCGAATACTGTGGCCACGAGCAGCCGTGCCAGCGCTGTCAACTCGCTCATGCCTATGTCCTTAGCGCACTTGCTTGAACCGCGTCATTATCGCACATTGTGAGAATTGAGCGCGGGTTGACTTGACTACTTATTCACATGCACGAGGATTACCGCCATAGGATTTTGGGAACGTGCGACGTGCACGGTTGTGTCGCCGAGTTCGGTTGATCTCGACAAACTGGTGGGCAACCCGGGACGCCTCCTGTCAGGTTATTTGATACCGATCACTCCGATATCTTCTCCACGCTTGGCATAGAGTGAAGCATTATGAAGACGATCTTGCATGACTACTTAAAGACGGCCCGCGGCGTAATTGTCTGGAAATTGGACGGCCTGTCAGAGTATGACGTCCGACGTCCTCTAGTCCAGAGCGGGACCAACCTCCTTGGGATCATCAAGCACCTAACGTGTGTGGAGCTCGGCTACTTCGGCCCCGTGTTTGGCCGACCCATGGGACAGTCCAATCTCTGGTTCGAGGACGGAATAGAGGACAACGCCGATTTCTTCGTTCGAGCGGACGAAACGAGGAGTGAGGTCATTGGCAACTATCGCCGGGCCTGCGCCACCTCCGATGCGACGATCGAGGCGCTGGACCTCGGAGCGGAGGGCTCCGTGCCGTGGTGGGGCGATCATCCGGTCACGCTCCACCACGTACTGGTTCACGTCATCGCCGAAACCTTCAGACACGCCGGACACTCCGATCTGGCCCGAGAACTCATTGACGGTTCAGTCGGCTACGCGGCGGGCGATAGCAACGTCCCCGAACACGACAACGCGTGGTGGCGGGCCTTCCACGATCGAGTTGAGGACGAAGCTCGTCGAGCTTCGAGTTGACACGGCGATGGCTCAGCAGCGTTGGCCACGTGGAGTCCGAGAAACGGGGACTCCGGTTCATTCCAGGGCCAGCGGTGGCCCGCGTCGCACACGGTTCCACGTGTCACCTAGCGAGTTCGGGTAGAAGACGGCTCACGTTAGGTGCCGTTACTCCGCCGATGCCTGTAATCGTGCGCGGTTAGACGCTCAGGACGTTCGGCGGTGTCTGGGTGATGGTGCGAGCTGATGACCGCGACGTCGGCGGGCGCGCTCGGATTCGTTCTCCAGGGGACCCGTGCGACGGAGATGGGCGGCGAGCGTAATCGAACCCCCGCGTCGGCCTCTCGCACGGTACGGTCTACCCCCTATGCTTGAGCAATTGAGCCTGGACTGGACGTGTGGTCCGTGGCGCTTGCGGAGGGGAGAACTCGTTGTTTGATTCGATTCTTGTGGGCTCGGATGAGTCAGCGGCAGCTCGTCAGACCGTAGATGTCGCGGTACAGATGGCCAAGCGATTCGCGAGCACGCTTCACATCGTGGCGGCTTTCAGCCCGAAGACGTATCACCGAACCGATGTTGGTTCGAGGATCGGATACGAGAACTTGAATCACGAGGATGACGCTGATGCGTTACTCCAAGTGCTGTCGTTTGGGGCTAAAGCCGAAGGTGTTGAACCAGTCCTGCACGCCGTGAAAGGTGACTTGATCGACGCGCTCATCGAGACTGGCCGGTCACTGAATGTGGACCTGGTCATCGTCGGCAACGCCAGGCTGACGGGTGTGCGCCGTGTACTTGGTTCGAGCGCCAGCGCCGTTGCGCACGGTGTTCACTGTTCCGTGCTCGTCGTTGACACGACGGCGTAAGAAGGGAACTGACCCCACCGCCGGTCTGTCACGACTAGGGACGGCGGCGGTAAAATACTTAATTGATGAAAGTAAGTAGTTCCTCAGAATCTGGAGCCGTAGCGAACGAGCGAGACTCAGCACTGGACCTTATTCAGTCTGGTATTCAAGCAATGACGCAGTCATTGACGAGGCCGCGGATGCACGAGAGGCTGGTGAGCGAAGCCGGCGTGCGCGTGGATAGGGCGTCGATCATCATTCTGTTCAAGCTGCGTGGTGGATTCGAAGAGGTTGACGCCATGCGGGTTACCGACATCGCCGCACTGGTTGGCGTGGATGCGCCCGCGGTTACGCGCAAAATCCAGCAGTTGGAACAGCGGGGACTCGTAACCCGGTGCGTGGATGCCCACGACCGTCGATCGGTGCGCATCGCGTTGAGCGATGCAGGTCGCGACATTCTCGAGCAGGTCATGTGTGCCCATCGCGCGTTGCTCGACCGATTATTCGCTGAGTGGACGGACGCTGACCTCGCGGACTTTGCCGCGAACATCACAAAATTTAGCAATGCCCTAACTGCAGAAGTGGAGAGTTACCGTGACTAGTAACCCGTCAAACGTGGCCAGTCCACCACAGGAACACGAGATCAGTCCCGAAGAGCATCGTCGAATTTTGGCCATTGTGCTGGCGCTGATGCTAGGCATGTTTTTGGCAGCGCTGGATCAGACGATCGTGGCGACGGCGTTGCCGACGATCGCGGGCGACCTGCATGGACTCAACCATCTGTCTTGGGTCGTCACCGCCTATCTGATCACGTCAACGATTTCGCTTCCGCTCTGGGGGAAGTTCGGTGACCTATGGGGACGCAAAGGCTTCTTTCAGCTCTCGATTGTCGTGTTCCTGGCGGGTTCGGCACTATCGGGCTTGTCCCAAAACATGCTCGAGTTAATCGTGTTTCGCGCGATCCAGGGCCTCGGCGCCGGGGGATTGATGGTCGGTTCACAAGCCATCATTGGTGACGTTATTCCACCCCGGCAACGAGGGCGCTACATGGGGTACTTCGGCGCAGTGTTCGGACTGTCGAGCGTACTAGGTCCCCTGGCCGGAGGTTGGCTGACCCAACACGCGTCATGGCGTTGGATCTTCTACATCAATGTGCCAATTGGGGTGGTGGCGCTCGTTGTGATTGCGGCGGTGTTGAACGTGCCAATGCACCGGCGATCGCACAAGATCGGCTGGTGGGGCACGCTCTTGCTCTCGGTCGGCGTGGTTGGCCTCATCTTGGTCACGACGTGGGGTGGCAGTGAATACGCGTGGGGATCCTCGGTTATTCGCTGGCTTAGCGTGGGTAGCGTGGCGCTGTTGATCGCGTTCGTGTTCGTCGAGTTGCGCGCCGACGAGCCGATCGTTCCGATGGGTCTGTTTCGTACGCGTACTTTCAGCGCGGCGTCGGCGGTTGGTTTCGTGATTGGTTTCACCATGTTTGGCGCGATTGTGTATCTGCCGTTGTACCTGCAGGTGGTTCACGGCTCGTCACCAACGAGGTCGGGCCTCGAGTTGCTACCAATGGTGATCGGTATGCTGATCACCTTTGTGATTAGTGGTCAGTTGGTATCGCGTACGGGGCGCTACAAGATCTTCCCGATCGTTGGTACCGCCATTGTCACGGTGGGACTCGTGCTGTTCGCTCACCTGGGGCCCAACACGTCGTACTCAACCGCGGCGTGGTACATGTTCATTGCCGGGTTCGGCATGGGACTAGTGATGCAGGTCCTGGTGGTCGCCGTGCAGAACGCGGTGCCACATAGTCAGCTCGGTACTGCGACGGCTACCGCAACGTTCTTTCGTTCGATCGGTGGAGCGTTCGGCGTGTCGGTGCTCGGCTCGGTACTCGACAGCCGTCTGCTGTCACAACTTCGCTTGCACGCGTCCCCGGCGGTTTTGAAACTGTTGGGCGGTGGATCGATTTCGGCGAATCCTGCGCAGATCAGCCAGCTCCCTGAACCGGCACACGGCGTCGTCATCAACGCATTCAGCTCGGCGTTGCAAGCGGTCTTCGCGGTCGCCGCGCCAATCACCGTTCTCGCCTTCCTGCTCACGTGGCTGATGAAGGAGATTCCGCTGCGCACGAAGGCGCACGTCACTACGCAGTCGGTCGACCACGAGTTAACGGTCACCGCGTTCGATGCGCCCGGCGAGATCGTGATCTAGCGGCATCTCGTAAGCGCCCTCCTGACTCAGGCGGCACCATGAGCGCACGGTGAGAGAAGGCCAGTGTCACGTGACACGGTGCGCCGTCGAGTGTTCGTTCACTGGTGGCGTCGCATGGGTACGGCCTGATTAACGACGGCGCTTCGGGCTCACGCAACGGCGGTCGTTCGCTCGACCAAACGCGGTGACGACTGACCGCAAGGCGCCAAATCCTGACTTAGGTCCCTTGGACCGGTGTGGCTGCGATGACTAGAACGACTTCCTAGGCGGTTGGTAGATCGCCCGACGTGAATCGGAAGGATGTTCGTGAGACCCGAGACGCTTGAGCGAGCCCTTCGCCGCTACGACCGCGCCCCGCATCTCGTGTTCTGGGAAACGACCAAGGCGTGCGCCCTGTCGTGTCGGCACTGTCGGGCGTCAGCACAAACCGAGCCGCTGCCCGGCGAGTTGTCGACTCAAGAGGCTCGTCGTTTTATCGACCAGGTCGCAGACGTTGACGGTCCTACGCCGATACTGATCTTCACTGGCGGAGACTGTTTCGCCCGCCCTGACCTCGAGGCGCTCATCGCGCACGCACACGAACGCGGTATTCGTGTAGGCATCTCGCCTTCGGTGACCGATCGGCTGACGCGCGATCGGCTCGCGCGCCTCTACGACATGGGCGTGCGAAGTATCTCGCTATCGCTAGATGGTTCGGGTCCGCGCAGCCACGACGGGATCCGGGGGATACCCGGACATTTCGCACGGACCGCTGACGCAGTTCTCCTGGCTCGAGACCTTGGTTATCGAGTTCAGATCAACACCACTGTCATGGAGCGCAACGCACGCGAACTGGCCGACGTCGCGTCACTGCTGGTCTCGTGGGACGTACCCATTTGGGAAGTTTTCTTCCTCGTCGGCGTTGGTCGCGGCGCCGTCGTGCGCGAGATCTCGCCCCGCGATGCCGAAGACGTATGTCACTTCCTCGTTGACGTCACTCGAAGAGGCTTGACGGTACGTACCGTTGAGGCTCCGTTCTTTCGGCGTGTGCAGGCCGAGCGTAACGACGTGGACGACAGTGACCCGACAGCACGCTTCGGCCTCGGCTCTCTGTACACGAGGTTGCGCCAACGTCTTGGCGACCCGGTGGCGGGCGTTGCACACGCGACGGCGAGCAATTCGTTGGCCACCGGTGACGGCCGTGGGATCGTGTTCGTGGGCTACGACGGCGCGGTCCACGCCTCGGGCTTTCTGCCCGTTGCCGTGGGGAACGTTCGTGACACCCCCCTTGGCGAGATCTACGCGACGAGTGAGCTGTTGACGACGCTTCGATTGGGCCGACGAAGCGGTGCCTGCGGGCAGTGCGCGTTTGGTCAGCTGTGCGGAGGTTCGCGAGCTCGCGCGTACGTTCGCACGGGTGACATCCATGGCGAAGACCCCCTGTGCATCAAGTCTCTGTCGGCCGAGCACGAACTACTGCGCATTCGCTGATCCGACGCGAGCCGCGTGGGAGACTCGCGAGGTGCAGCTGGCGAGAGTGAGTCGAGGGAGTGCGTGGTTCCTACCGGCCATCATGGCGGGTTCGGGGTTGTTGATCCTCGCCGGGACGTTCGGCGCTGAACCGAGGGCGGCGCGCGCGGCGGCTGCGCAAGTGTGGTCGCCCTTTGTCCTGGTGACTGGGCTCTTATTGGTTGGACTCGTCGCGAATGACGACGGGGTGTTTGAGTGGTTAGGCAGTTGGCTGACGCGGGTGTCCTCGCGAGGCCTCATGGTCTTCGCCGCGAGCTCCGCGCTGGTGATGGTGGTGACCGCCCTTCTCAACCTCGACACCGCGGTAGCGTTTTTGACTCCGGTCATGGTGCACGTTGCGCGGCGCCGGCGCGGTGACGACGCGCCGTGGCTCTACGGTGTGCTGATTCTCGCCAACGCGGGATCGCTTTGGCTGCCTGGTTCGAACCTCACGAACCTGATCGTCATCGGGCACCTTCACCTCACCGGAGCCGCCTTCGCCGCGCGAATCGCGCCCGCTGCGTTGGGTGCGAGCATCACGGCCGTTGCCGTGGCGGCCCTGTTGGGTCGCCGCTCCCTGACGAACGTTCGAGTTGATGACGTGGCCGCTCCACCGGCGATACGCGGAGGCGTCGTCTCGATCGTGCTGGTTAGCGCGGCCACTCTACTGCTCAAGTCGGCGGCCGTTCCCGTGGCCGCGGTGGGGTTGACCGCAGTCGGCTGGCACCTGCGGCGCGGGCGAGTGCGATTCGCCGAGGTCCTGGCCGTTGTTGGTCCCGGCGCGCTCGTCGCGCTGTTCGCCACGGCCGTTGCTCTCGGAACGCTCGGGAGGACCTGGTCCGGACCTTCGCAGGTCCTGGCCCACGCGAACGTCGTGACCACCGCGATCACAGCGGGCGTGGCGACCGTGCTCGTGAACAATCTCCCCGCCGCGGCGATTCTGGCCGCTCGCGTGCCGCGTCACCCTTTCGCGATGCTGATTGGGCTTAATCTGGGTCCGAACCTCGCGGTTACTGGCTCGTTGGCCTGGCTGCTGTGGTGGCGCAGCGCACGTAGCGCCGGCGCCAGGCCGTCACTTCGCCGGGCGAGTAGGTGGGGCGCCGTCGCGACGGTTATGACTATGTCCGTCGCACTCTTACTCTTGCCCCTGGGCCAGCGCTGAGCGCTGGTGCGCGAAAGCTTCGTGCGCTTCGCGCTGCGCGTAGTAGACGATGACGAGCGCCGCGAGTGGATCGGCCCACCACCAGCCGAGAAGGGCGTTGAGGACGAGACCGACGAGTACGGCGAGGGCGAGCAGCGCGTCGACAAAGGTCACCCGACCTTCGGTGATCAGGACAACGTTGTTGAGCAACCGTCCTACCCGAGCTTTGCCGGCGGCGAGGGCGAACATGACAGCGGCCGTTGCCGAGGTCCACAGGATACCGAGTGGCGAGTGGTCGGGCCGTATCCCCTCGACGACGGCGAGCACACCGAGTGACACCACGTAGACAATGAGCACCAGGAATGACGCGCCTATCCAACGTAGGGCGCGGCGCCGGCGGCGTTGATGGCGGTCGTTCAACTCCCAGACGACCACCGCGGACGCGCCGATCTCGACGATGGTGTCGAATCCGAAACCAGCCAGCGCGACGGACCGGGCTCGCCAAGCCCCGACGGCGAGTACGGCTACGCCCACGACATTCCACGCGAGGGTCGCGTACTCCAAGCGGAGTCCTCGGCGTACCAGCGGGGGGTTCGTCGCCACAGGGGAAGTCAAGCACATCGCGTTTCGACCGGTGATCGACGTAGCGACCGATAAGGTCCGGTTGTGATCACGGCATACGGTGTGACCGCCCTGACGTTCATGATGGCGATGTACGCCCTCGAGGATCGGGGGAACGCGTACGTGGGAGCGTTCGCGGTCGGGTGCGCTCTCTCGAGCGGCTACGGTTTCGTTTCCGGCGCGTGGCCGTTCGGCGTCGTCGAGGGTATCTGGACGGCGGTTGCGGCGACGCGGTTCATCCGAGGGCGATCTCGGGGTTCGCGATCGTCGTCGTGACGTCGTCCGCCCTCTAGGGTGACGTCGTAACCAAGGAGTCGACATGAACCGGCAGATTGTGCTGCGCGAGCGCCCCCGGGGCGCCATCGATGAGTCAACCACGGAGTTGGTCGTGCGTGCGGAGCCCACGATTGGACCGGGCGAAGCCTTGGTCAAGGTCGCCATGTTGTCGATCGACCCGACGATTCGAACGTGGATGAACGACGCACCGGGCTACCTGCCCCCAATTGAGATTGGCGAACCGGTTCGTTCGAGCGGCGCGGGTGTCGTGGTGGCGAGCAAATCAGCGCGTTACGAGGTCGGTGACGTGGTAGTCGGCATGACGAACTGGCAAGAGTGGGTCGTCGCTAACGATGAGCGTCGTTTTAGCGTTGTTCCACGGGGACTCGGCCTGGACCTGGCCACCGTGATGAACGTATTGGGCGTGACCGGATTGACGGCGTACTTCGGACTGCTCGAAGTTGGTCGGTTACAGGTAGGTGACGTGGTGGTCGTCTCGGGTGCTGCGGGGGCTACCGGTTCGACAGTCGGTCAAATTGCGCGCGCCCGCGGAGCCGCTCGCGTCGTGGGTGTCGCGGGCGGACCCGAGAAGTGCGATGAGGTCGTCGCTTGGTACGGCTTCGACAGCTGTCTGGACTACCGCGAGCCCGACCTCGCGGGTCGGTTGCGCGAGGCCTGTGGTGACGGCGTCGACCTGTACTTCGATAACGTGGGCGGTGACATCCTCGACGCGGCCCTAGCGTCACTGGCCATGCGCGGCCGCGTGGTGCTCTGCGGCGCGATATCGCAGTACAACGACGTGGCGCGTCCTCGGGGAGTGGCCAACACGTCGATGCTGATCATGCGCCGCGCCTCGATGACGGGTTTCATCGTGCTCGATTACGCCGCGCGCTTTGCCGAGGCGCAGGTGGTACTCGCGGCCATGGTGCGCGACGGTAGCCTTCGGCACCGTGAACACGTCATCGTAGGTCTCGAACGCGCACCCGAGGCACTAAATCTCCTGTTCGTCGGCGCGAACCACGGCAAGACGCTCGTGGTCGTCGACGAGGGTATTGAGCTTGCCTGAACTCGCCCGCGGCGACGCCACGTACCGACTGTCGCGGGTTACGCTCGCGCTATTCTCGATCGCGCTGATCGCCGGTTTTGCCCAGTTTGGTGCCGTCGCGTCGCTCAATGACGTGGCCCGTCACTTCGGTCACCTTGTCGATACGCGTCACTCGTTGCGCAGCGCCGTTGGCCTTTCTGGTTCGGTGCTCGGTCTGGGCCTGGCAGTGCTTCGCCTGGCGTCGCTCGGCGCGATGCCATTGACGGCGACCGCCGATCGTTGGGGGCGCCGTCGTATCTTGCGCGACACGCTGCTGATTGGACTTAGCGTCACCGCCGTCGCGGCGCTCAGTCCCAGCTACTGGTTCTTCGTCGTGTGCTTCGCCGTCGCGCGACCGTTGCTCACTGCGTCCTCAACGCTCGTGCAAGTGGTCACCGTCGAAATCTCGAGCACGGCACGGCGGGTCCACCGCCTCGTCATCATGGCAGCTGGCGGCGGAATCGGCGCCGGCGTGTCGGCGATCCTGCACGGGGTCATCCGTGGGCCCGACTCGTTTCGGTGGTTATTCGCGGTGGCCGTTGTACCAACGATTGGTGCTCCGTGGCTGATGCGCCAGGTGCCAGAGCCGATCTCGCGCTCCTCGGATTACCCGTGGGCTCGACTCGGCGCGATTCCCAAGGACGTTCGCGGTCGCCTCGGCATCGTGGCCGCAGTGTTGTTCGCCGTGGGGATGATCACCGGGCCGGCGAACGGGTTCGCCTTCGTGTACGCCGAGGGCGTGCTGCGCTTTAGCCCTCATCTAGTAGCGGGTGTCGTCGCACTGAGCGCCGTTTCGGGGCTGGGCGGGCTGCTCATTGGCCGTCGCCTCGCGCACACCATCGGCCGCCGCGGCACGGTCACTTGGGGGGTTCTCCTGGTGGCCACCACGTCTACCGTCGCCTACGGCGGGGGCCGAACGAGCTTCGTCGTCGGTTACTTCTTGGGCGTTGGAGCAGCCGGGTTGCTCGCTCCGGCGGCGAGTGCACTCAGCACCGAGATATTTTCGCACTCGGTGCGTGCGACCGCGGCGGGTTGGATCGCGGTAGCGGGCGTGCTCGGCGCGACGGCCGGCCTGGCGCTGTTTGGATTCGTGGGCGACGCGGTGCACCGGTCGGGGGCGGGGTCGTTGCGAGTAGCCGCCATCGTTACGTTCTTGCCGCTGTTGCCAACGTTGCTCCTGCTTCGTCGGGTTCCCGAGAGTCGGGGCGTCGAGCTGGTTTAGTCAAGCGATACGTCGGCGACGAGCGCGCGGTGGTCGCTGCCGCCGTCGCTCGCGCCTCCACCGAGCTTGCACCACGGGCCACGGCCGAGGATATGGTCGATCTGCGAGTGGGGGTGTCGTGCGGGCCACGTCCGCGCACGCACCAGCGACTGCCATCCCGGCAGGAAGACACGCAACGGTGGACGCCAGGAGTTGAGATCACCAGCGAGGATGATGGGACGCGTCGTCGCGAGTTCAGCGACAATTTCTCGGACGCGGCGGTACTGTCGGTACGAACCGTGGCTGAGGTGGGCACCGTGCAGTGCGATGACGCTGAACTCGCGGTCACCGAGGAGCAGGTCGGCGACGATGACGGCCCGTCGCACGCGTTCGCGCGGCAAGCGTTCGAGCGGCTCCGCGCGTACGTCTCGCAGGGGTAAGCGGGTGAGTAGGCCAATTCCCCACGTGCCCACTTCGACGGTTGCGATCGATCGCCGTCGCATCCGCTGCACGGGACTGAGGGTCCGGTGTTCGGTGAAGTAGAGGCCGTGCTCGCCCGTGACGTGGGCTAGGCGCGGCTGCCAGCCGGAGCCGCCTCGTCCGCTCGTTATTCGCTCGGCCCGCGCGAGCGGCACGAAGAGACCCGTCATGGTGAGTCGGGTGGCCAACTCGTCGAAGAGGTCGGTGCCGTCATCGCCGCGCCAGACCTCGGGTAGCACGAGCACGTCGGCGTCCAGCGACGCCGCGTGGTCGACGGCCCTCGTCGGTCGTCCCCATCCGTCAACCCCGGCGTGCAGGTTGAACGTCGCGACGCGCACCCCAGGAGTGTACGCGGTCACCCGCCTTCGACGACGCGCACTACGTTGCTCGCCGTTGTTCGTTCCGGCGTTCGTGCCCACGATGGCCGCTGTTGACGCGGGCGCGGCCCTGCGTAGCCGCGGCTCGGCGGGCGTGCTTTCGGCTACGCCGTCGGGCTTGGTCGTCCAGGACGTGGTCGTTGGTCCGGGCGGGCCGTAACTTGTTTCGTGACGCTGGCGCCGGTGTGGCAGGCTCTATAGCCGTGGACTCCGTGAACGTGACCTTTGGTCACCGGCTCTGGTGGGTGGACGCCTTCATCGGCGACGGTGCCCGGGGCAATCCTGCGGTTGTCGTGTTACTGGAGCGGCCGGTGGCTGACGCCGAGTTGCAGCAAATCGCGTTCGAGCTTGGCGTGTCAGAGACGGCGTTTGTACGCCGGGCTGGCGACGGGTGGTCGTTGCGATGGTTCACGCCGACCGTGGAGGTCGATCTCTGCGGTCACGCCACGCTCGCGACGCTGCACATTTTGCTCAGCGAGCTTGGTGTGCCGACGGGCGAGGTGTACTTTCAAACCAGGTCCGGCGTGCTCGCCGCTCGGCGGCGTAGCGACGGCATGCTCGGTATCGATCTGCCACGGTCGTACCTCGAGCCATTGGATGCTGGCGTACTCAACGGGACCCTGGGTGCCGTCTCCGAGGTCTACCAGGCCGGTGCCCAGAGCGTCCTAGCGGTGGTGGATGACTACGACGCGCTCTGCGGACTCGCCATCGATCCGATGAGTCTGTTTCTCGTGCCGGGGGCCCTCATCATCGCCGCGTGCCCGGGTGGGCCCGACGCTGACGTATCGATCCGCGTCTTCGCGCCGCGACTCGGTATCGCCGAGGATCCCGTCACGGGGAGCGCCATGTGCGCGATCGCGCCGTGGTGGGTCGAAAAGTCGGGATCTCCGACGGTCGCAGTGCGCCAGGCGTCGACCCGCGGGGGACTGCTGTACGCGAGGCTCTTCGAACGCAACGTTGAGGTGGCCGGATACGCCCGGACGTTCTTCAGTGGGGAGCTGCGCGCGTGACTGAACGGTCGTGGCCGGGCCCACGTACTCGAGTGCGTCGGCTACCCGCCAAGGCTCGCTACGATCGCCGCGTCGTGTACGGCATTTTGGACGAGGCGCGCTTTTGCCACGTAGCGGCGGTGATCGACGGAGTCGCCGTCGCGTTGCCCACGCTGCACGCCCGAGACGGTGACGGTCTGTACGTGCACGGGAGCCGGTCCAACGCCGTGATGAAAGCGGTCGTTACGAGTGGAGAAGCCTGCCTGACCGCGACCGTGTACGACGGGATTCGGGTGGCCCGAAGCGGTTTCGAGTCCTCCATCGCCTACCGGTCGGTCGTGGTATTCGGACGCGCCGAGGTCGTCTCTGCACTCGGCGAGAAACGGCGCGCGCTCGATCACTTCGTCGACGCGGTCTTGCCCGGGCGGTCGCGCGAAGTTCGCGCCGTGACCGACGCCGAGTTGCGCGCCACGATGGTCGTTCGCATCGCGATAGACGAAGCGTCAGCCAAGGTTTCCCAAGGACCAACCGACGACGGTGACGCCGATCGCGACCTCGCGATCTGGTCGGGCGTGATTCCCGCCGCTCTCGTCTGGGGTTCGCCAGTAGCGTCTCGCGACGGTTCCATGGCCGCGGGGACGATTCCGGTTCCTGATTCAGTGCGTCGCCTGCTGGAGCATCAGCGGGTCCGCTCGATCGCCCAGGCCGTAGGCGCGCTCGAGCCGGTTGACGATCGAGAGCAGCGTTCGATCGCCGCGACGCTCGACTTTCTTGACCGGGCGGAAGATCCCTTCGACGCCACGATGAACGAACACCACGTCACGTCGTCATCCTTTGTCGTGTCGGAACGTGGCGTGATCCTCCATCGCCATCGCCGCCTCGGCATCTGGGTCCAACCAGGTGGTCACGTGGACCCGGGCGAGACGCCCGAAGACGCGGCGGTCCGCGAGACGTACGAAGAGACGGGACTGGTGGTGCGCCACTTCACGCCGCCCCGGCTGTTTCACGTCGACGTCCATCCCGGACCCGCCGGTCACACGCACTACGATCTTCGTTACGTCGTGCGCGCGCGTCCCGATGACCCGGCCCCGGCGATGGGCGAGAGTCCGGACGTCCATTGGTTCGAGTTCGCGGCCGCCGTGGAGCGCGCTGAGCCGGGACTGCGTTCAGCACTCACCGCCTTGGAAGTATTCGCCGCTGACGCGTTGGGGTCGCAACCATGAGTGACCGCGAGGCGCTGGGGGCGTTGCTCGACGCCGATCGGTGGATCGACCGGGTGGTCTTCCAACGCGCTCACCTTCCTGAAAGCGACCAGCTGGCGGCGCTGGAGTCGGTTTTGCGCCAACAAGCGGCGGCCCTGCGCGACGAGGAAGCCGCGGCCGCGGCAGTCCGATCGGCGTACGAAGAGGCCGCGACGAGGGCCGATCAACTGCAGCGTCGGCGACGCGAACTGGAGGCAGCGCTCGCCGTGTCCACCGTAGGCCGCGACCTGGCGGCCATGCAACACGAGCTCGAGTCCATCGTCGCCCAGCGTGAGCGCGTCGACGACGAGGCGTTGGCGAGGCTGGTAGAGCTGGAGGAGCGCGAAGCCGCCATAGACGGGCTTCGAACTGACGCGCGAGCGAACGTCGACCGTCGTGAATCGTTGCGCGCGGCGGTGAGCGAATTGGGCGCCACGCTCGACGACGAAATCGCTGAGCTGCGCGTCGCGAGGACCGCGTGCGCGGCGTCGGTGTCGGCGTCGGTGCTGGCTCGCTACGAACGGGCCATGGCTCGCGCCGGAACGTCCGGCGCGGCGAGGGTCGTGGAGGGTCGATGCGATGGCTGCCGGATCGCCCTCGCGCCGTTAGACGCGGATCGGGTCAAGGCGCTCGCCGATGACGAATTCATGGAGTGTCCATCGTGCGCGAGGCTCTTGTTGCGGTGATCATCCTCATCCGACACGGCCAGACCACGACGAACGCGCGCCAGTTGCTCGTGGGGCGAAGCGACCCGGAGTTGACCGCGCTCGGCGAGCGTCAGGCACGAGCGTTACGGCGACGCCTCGAGGGCGTCGTCGAGCTTTGGAGTTCGCCGCTGCGGCGCGCGCGGCGAACGGCCGCCCTCGCAATGCCGCACCTCGACGTGGTGGTGAAGGAGTCATTTATCGAGGTCGACTACGGAATACTGGACGGCCAGCCCCTGTCGAGCGTGAGCGCTGATCAGTGGCGAGCCTTTGAGTTCGACCACGACCTCGCTCTCGGTGGCGGCGAGTCGCTCCAGGACGTCGATCGGCGGGTCCACGCCGAGCTGGACGCGATGCTCGCCAACCGCGCGAGCTTGCTGTACGACCAGCATCGACACCTCGCCATTGTGAGCCACGTCAGTCCGATCAAGTCGGCGACCGTGTGGGCCCTCGGCGTCTCGGGTTCGGTAGCCTGGCGCACCCGTCTAGATAACGGATCGATCACCACCATTGGCACGCGCCAGGATTCGCCGACGCTCGTGCACTTCAACTTGGTACCACAACTGGACTGATCAGTGCAGGGCGGCGGCCACGGCGGCGAAATGCAGTCCCGCGCCCACGAGCGTGCCGACGTGAAAAAGCTCGTGGTAGCCAAAGACGCGGGCGTTGCGACCCGGCCACTTCGCGCCGTAGAAGGCGGCACCCACCGAGTAGGCCAGCCCGCCGCCCACCACCAGGCCGAAGGTGACGCCGCCGCCGCCGCGATAGATTTGCGGCAAGACGCCGACGGCGGCCCACCCCACGACGAGATACGGCAACGTATTGACCCACTTCGGGGTGTCGAGAGCCAGTTGACGGACGGTGACGCCCGTGGCGGCGCCAGCACCGACGACGAGCAGCAACACGAGGCGAATAGTGCCGTGCATGGTCAATCCCGCGATGGCGAGGTACGAGCCGGTGATGGCGGCGAATATGGCGGAATGGTCGGCGCGCCGCCACGCGCGGCGTTGACTGGGGCTCCAGTTCCCTCGGTGGAAGAGGGCGCTGGTCGTCATCATGATGGCGACGCCAACGACGAAGCACGTTACCCACGCCGCCTGCGCGGCGGTACGCGCGCGCAGGTACAAAATCGGTGACGCGAGTACGAGAACCACGACGCCTCAACGAGTGACTTCATGGCGCCCCAGGTCTCTTCCACCGGCACGGTCCGGTCGACTCGGTGCTGATAGTAGAGATCGATGACTTCGACGCCGAG
>JAKBCI010000250.1 GCA_021807965.1 Actinomycetes bacterium | reverse complement strand
ATCCGCCCGATCGCGAGGTGCTGCGCGGCATCAACCTCTCGTTCTACCCCGGCGCGAAGATCGGCGTGATCGGCCCCAACGGGTCGGGCAAGTCCTCGTTGCTGCGCATCATGGCCGGACTCGACGACGGGTTCACCGGCGAGGCGCGCCTCACGCCGGGCTTCAGCGTCGGCTACCTGGCCCAGGAGCCAACCCTCGACGCGAGCAAGGACGTGGTGGGCAACGTCGCCGACGGCGTCGGCGAGCAGCGCGACCTGCTGGTTCGCTTCAACGAGGTCTGCGCCGCGATGGGCGAGCCCGACGCCGACTTCGACGCGTTGCTCGCTGAGCAGGCCGATCTCCAGACGCGCATCGATGCGCTAGGCGCCTGGGACCTCGAGCGCACGCTCGAGATCGCCATGGACGCCCTGCGGCTCCCGCCGGCGAACGCCGACGTGACGACGCTGTCGGGCGGCGAGCGCCGGCGGGTGGCCCTCTGCCGGCTGCTGCTCGCCAAACCCGATCTACTGTTGCTCGACGAGCCCACGAACCACCTCGACGCCGAGTCCGTCGCCTGGCTCGAGCGAACCCTGCAGGAGTATCCGGGAACGGTCGTCGCGATCACCCACGACCGGTACTTTCTCGACAACGTCGCGTCGTGGATCCTCGAGCTCGATCGGGGCGCGGGCATCCCGTGGGAGGGGAACTACTCGTCGTGGCTCGAGCAGAAGCGTGCGCGACTCGCGGCCGAGGAGCGCAGTGACCGCGCGCGCGAGGCGGCGCTCGCCCGCGAACTCGAGTGGATCCGGATGTCCCCGCGCGCGCGACAGTCCAAGGGCAAGGCGCGCGTCACGGCCTTCAACCAGCTGGTCGCCGAGAGCGAAGCCGCCGAACGGGCTCCCGACCGACTCGAGATCGCGATCCCACCGGGTCCGCGACTGGGCGACGTGGTCGTGAACGCGAACGGCGTGACCAAGGGCTTCGACGACCGACTCCTGATGGAGGGCCTCTCCTTTCTCCTGCCCCCCGGCGGCATCGTGGGCGTCATCGGCCCCAACGGGGCCGGCAAGTCGACGCTCTTCAAAATGATGATCGGCGAGCTCGGCTGCGACGCCGGCTACTTCGAGGTGGGCCAGACGGTCGACTTCGCCTACGTGGACCAGTCGCGCGAGGGCCTCGACCCGTCGGCCAGCGTGTTTGACGTGGTCAGCGGTGGTCACGAGCGCCTCGTCGTCGGTGGCCGCGAGATTCACGCGCGCGCCTACGTGGCGAGCTTCGGCTTCAAGGGAGCCGACCAGCAAAAGCGCGTCGGCGAACTCAGTGGCGGCGAGCGTAACCGGGTCCAGCTGGCCACGGTGCTGCGCCGCGGGGGCAACGTGCTGTTACTCGACGAGCCGACCAACGACCTTGACGTCGACACCCTGCGGGCCTTGGAAGACGGTCTGCTCAGCTTTCCCGGCTGCGCCGTCGTCATCAGCCACGATCGCTGGTTTCTCGACCGGATCGCGACCCACGTCCTCGCCTTCGAGGGCGACGCCGTGGTGCGCTGGTTCGAGGGGAACTTCTCGGACTACGAGGCCGATCGCCATCAGCGACTCGGTGCTGAGGCTGATCAGCCGCACCGCATGCGCTACAAGCCGCTCACGCGCCCCTAGCGCCAGTCGATAGCCTGGCGCCGTGTCCGATGACCGTAGTCCCACCGCCGTCGAGTCGACGCGCGAGGCGTGCGCCGCGCTCGACGCCGAGGACGCCCTCGCGTCGCGGCGAGGCGACTTCATCCTGGGCGAGGGGCTGATCTACCTCGACGGCAACTCGCTCGGCCCCCTCTCGCGAGCGGCGCGTGACCGAGTCGTGGCGACGCTCGACGACGAGTGGGGGCGCGGCCTCGTCGCCAGTTGGAACACCGCGGGCTGGATGGCGTCTCCGACGATGATCGGGGACCGGATCGCGAGGCTGATCGGCGCGCGGTCCGGTGAGGTGCTCGTCGCCGATACTCTCACGATCCTGCTCGCCAAGCTGGTGCTCGGAGCGCTCGACCTGCGTCCCGATCGCCACGTCGTGGTGACCGACGCCGCCAACTTCCACTCCGATCTGTACATGGTCGAGTCGATCGCGAAACGGGCCGGGCGCCCGATCAGCGTGCGCGCGATCGATCGCGACAGGCTCGGCGACGAACTCGACGATGACGTCGCCCTGGTGATGCTCACCCACGTCGACTTTCGTACGGGCGAGATGCTCGATCTCGCCGGGGTGACTGAGCGCGTGCACGCCGCCGGAGCGTTGATGCTCTGGGACTTCGCGCATTCGACGGGCGCGGTCCCCGTGGACGTGACGACGGCCAACGTCGATTTCGCGGCGGGGTGCGGGTACAAGTACCTAAACGGCGGGCCCGGCGCCCCGGCCTTTCTCTACGTCCGCTCGACGTGGCAGGGCGCGATCGACAATCCGCTGCGCGGCTGGCTCGGCCACGCGCGCCCCTTCGACTTCGAGCGCGAGTACGTCGCGGCACCCGGCGTGCAGTCCTTTGTCACGTCGTCGCCGTCGGTGCTCGCCCTGAGCGCTCTGGACGGCGCCCTCGACGCCTTCGAGGGCGTCACGATGGCGCAGATCCGCGCGAAGAGCCTGGCGCTGACCGACCTCTTCCTCGAACTCGTCGAACGGCGACTCGCTGGTCACTTCGAGGTCGTGACCCCGCGCGAGCACGCCCGACGCGGCTCGCAGGTCTCGTTGCGCCATGGCGCCGCGTACGGGATCATCCAGGCGCTGATCGAGCGAGGCGTGGTCGGCGACTTTCGTGCTCCCGACGTCTGCCGGTTCGGCTTTACGCCGCTGTACCTGCGCTACGTCGACGTGTATGACGCCGTGGACCACCTGGTCGCGGTCGTCGAGCGTGGCGAGTACGCCGACTCGCGCTTCGCGACGCGCCGCGCGGTCACCTGATCACTGGGCGAAGATCACCGTGCGCCGGCCGACGATCAT
>JAKBCI010000249.1 GCA_021807965.1 Actinomycetes bacterium | reverse complement strand
GTTCGATCGAGGCAACAGCCAGTCCGCCACGAGTTGCGGGGCTCGATCGGACCACTCCTCGGCGGTGATCGCGTAGCGACCGTGGTCCTCCCACGCGCCGTCGATCTCGAGGTAGCGCTCCGCGACACCTTCGAAACGTAGACCGAGCTTCTCGACCACGCGACGCGAGGCGTGGTTTCGCGGAATGATGTTGATCTCGATGCGGTGCAGTCGCAGCGTTTCGAAGGCGTACTGCAAGACGACGACGACCGCCTCGGGCATGAGTCCGCGGCCGGCGACCGCTTCGTCAATCCAGTAGCCGACGAACGCCGACTGCAGCGGACCGCGTTGAATCGACGAGAGCGTCAGCTCCCCGACGAAACGGCCCTCGTAAAAAATGCCGAAGCCGTACCCGCTGCCCATCTGGCGTTCGCGCTCGCGCAGGGCGCAGCGATTCTCAAAACTTCGACGATCTTCGGCCAGATGGGATGCGTGGGCCGATCTGGGCTCCCACTTCACGAGCCAGTCGTGACAGCGCGTGCGCACGTCGGACCAGCCGTCGAAGTCAGCCTCGGTCAGGGTGCGCAAGACCACGCGGCGACCGTGCAGGCTAACCGACGAGTGGATTGTCCCGCGCGCCGTCATCGTAACCACTCCACTCCACCATCGTGGCAGGTCCCAACGCGTCGGCCGTTCACCGACGAAACGAGGCCGCGACGCCGTCGAGAATGTCGCTCTCCGAGCTGAGCAAGTCGACCGCCCCCAGTCGCCCCATCACCGCGTCGAGGATCATCAGCCCACCCACCAAGACATCCTCGCGGCCCACCACCATGCCGGGATGGGCCAGGCGTTGGTCGGGCGTCTCGCGCGCCAATCGATCGCGCCACGTCTGCACTGCCGTGCGCGTAACTCGGTGATGGTGCACGACCGAACGGTCGTACGCCGCGAGACCGACGTCGAGTTGTACGAGGGTCGCCACGGTGCCCGCCAAGCCAATCAGTCGGACCCGACCGGTCAACGTTGACCAGACGGGGTCTCGAGCGACGACCTCGTCCAGGGCGAGGTCAATCATCGCCTGCGCGGCATTTCGCTCAGCCACGCCGACCACACCCGTACCGAGGGCACGCTCGGACACCCGAACGCAGCCCAACTGCATCGACGCCGCGTGCAGCACGCCGGCCAGTCGGGCCGCCAGTTCCGTGCTACCGCCGCCGACGTCGACGATGACCGTCGCCCGCTCATCGTCCGCGAGATCGGCCGTGGCGCCGTCGTAGGAGAGGGCGGCCTCTTCGTCGCCGTCGAGCACCCGCACGTCAAAGCCAGTGTGGCGACGAGCGCGTTCGGTAAATTCATCTCGATTGGTGGCGTCGCGCACCGCCGACGTCGCCACCACCACACCGCGTCGCGCGCCCAGGTGGTTCGCGGTCACTCGGTACTCGTCTAGGACCCGCATGGTGCGTTCGATGGCATCCAGCGACAGTCGTCGCGAAGCGTCAACACCGGCACTGAGCCGTGTGATGCGCATGTCGCGCGCGAGCGCGACCCCGGCGCCATCGTCAACGAGCAGTCTCGTCGAGTTCGATCCGCAGTCGATTACGGCAACCGGTTCAGTCACGGACCGTATCGCGCCGCGTAGGTGGTAGATCAACGGCTTCGGCAACCAACGCACCAACGGGATCGTCTGAATTCACGAGAAAATTGGCGAGGTGCGCGTGCAGACATTTGACGCCTTGACGCGTCCCCCCCACACCCCCGCTGGGCGCGGTCGCAGCCACCCGCACAACAGACTCATCGCGGCGGCGGGCGTAACGCTCGTGAGCGGCCGCCAACTCGCGAGGCTCCACCATCGCCTCGAACCGATGAACGCCTCCCGCGCTCTCCAATCGACTCACCGCATCGTGGAGAACCGGGTCGACCAGCCAGAACAGCGTCGGCATCGGCGTGCCGTCTCGCAGGTGCGGCTCGTTCTCGATGACGACCGGGCGACCGTCGAGGCGCCGCACGACGACCGCGAAGCGCCCGGCCAACGGGCGCCCGACGAGAGCCTCGACCGTGGCCTGGTCGTCGGGCGACGCGTCACGAAAGGTGCTCAACGCCAGAACTCGAGGGTGTGTTGCAACCGGTTGAGAAAGCCTCGCCAGCCGCCCGGGGACCCCGATCGCGTCGACCCATCGACGGGCGACGCCGCCGGCGGCGCGGTCGGTGAAACGAGCGGCTGAAAGCCGGGATCGCCACTTGCGGGACTAGAACCGGTCGCGGTCCCGGGCAGCACCTGTATCAGGCTCTGGCCCGGGCTCACCAGTTGGTAGAGCTGGCGAGCGAGCAGCATGGCCTGGGTCGGCGTCGACGTCGCCCGCTGGCGGACCAGTAGCGCGTGCTGCTCACTCTGCACCGCCGCGATCTGGCGCGCGACCGCCGTCAACTCGCCTTGTTGGCGCAGCAGCGTCCCGACAGGGAACCACGCCACCAACATCGCCACCGCCGTCACGATCGAGAGCGGGTAGAGCCACCGCACTCTCGTACCGTTCGCGATGTTATGAGTGGTTGACACCTATCGCCCCCGACAATGACGATGCGCCGGGGAACCGAGCCTGGTCCCCCAACTGCTCTTCGAGCCTCAGCAGTTGATTGTACTTCGCCACGCGGTCAGAACGTGCCGGGGCGCCGGTCTTTATCTGACCAGCGTTCATCGCAACCGCCACGTCGGCAATGGTCACGTCTTCAGTCTCACCCGAACGATGTGAGATGACCGTGGAATAGCGCGCCCTATTGGCGAGCTAGATCGTGTCGAGGGTTTCGGTCAACGTGCCGATCTGGTTCAACTTGATCAGAATCGAGTTCGCCACACCGCGGTCAATCCCCCGTTGGAGCAGCGTCTGGTTCGTTACGAAGATGTCATCGCCCACCAGCTGTACGCGGGGGCCTAGCGTCGCGGTCAAGGCAGCCCATCCGTCCCAGTCCTCTTCCGCCATGCCGTCCTCCAGCGACACGATCGGGTACCGA
>JAKBCI010000248.1 GCA_021807965.1 Actinomycetes bacterium | reverse complement strand
ACGCTCGCCAAGGAAGGCCTCGAGCGCATCGACGCCGTGGGGGTCCCCTTTGACCCCCAGGTGCACGACGCCGTCGTCCACGTCGAAGGCGACGAGGGCGTCGACCAGCACGTGGACGAGGTATTGCGCGCCGGCTACCGCTGGAGGGGTGGGGTCTTGCGACCCGCCATGGTGAGAGTGAAGGGTTAAATGGCCGAACGGGAGTGGTTCGAGAAGGACTACTACAAGACGCTCGGACTGTCCGCGAGCGCGACCGACAAGGAGATCACGCGGGCCTATCGGAAGTTGGCCAAGTCCCTGCACCCCGACACCAGCACGGGCTCCGAAGAGAAGTTCAAGGAAGTGTCGGTCGCCTACGACGTGCTCGGTGACGCCGACAAGCGCAAGGAGTACGACGAGGTCCGTCGTCTCGGTCCGGCGGCGGCCGGCTTCGCCGGCCCGGGCGCGGGCGCGAGCGGCTTTCACTTCAACCCGGGCGACCTCGGCGACTTCGGCGATCTCTTCGGCGGCCTCTTCGGCGGTCGACGCCAGCGCGTCCAGCGCGGCAGCGATCTCGAGACCGCGCTGCACCTCAACTTTCGCGACGCCGTCATGGGCGTCACGACGACCGTCAGCCTGCCGAGCAGCGAGGCCTGCCATACGTGCGGCGGCTCGGGCGCGGCGCCGGGAACGGGCTACGTTACCTGCGAGCGCTGCGAGGGACGCGGGGTCTTGACTGACGATCAGGGGCCCTTCGCGATGTCGAGCGTCTGTCCCGTCTGTCAGGGGCGCGGCTCGCGCATTGTGACGCCCTGTCCGACGTGTCACGGCACGGGACACGAGCCCTCGTCGCGTCGCGTCAACGTTCGCGTGCCGGCGGGCGTCGTCGACGGCCAGCGCATCCGACTGAAGGGCAAGGGGGCGCCGGGCTCTCAGGGCGGTCCCGCCGGCGACCTCTTCGTCGACGTCCACGTGAACCCCGATCCGCGTTTCGGTCGCCGGGGACGACACCTCACGACGACCGTTGAGGTGCCGGTCACCGCGGCCATGCTCGGCACGACCGTAGCGGTCGAAACCCTCGAGGACCCCGTCACGCTGAAGATCCCCGCCGGTACCCAAAGCGGCACGACCATGCGGGTGCGGGGCCGGGGGGTTCCCGCGGCGGCCAAGCACGCCGCGGGCGACCTGCTCGTCACCGTGACCGTTCGCCTGCCCGCGAAGCTCACCAAGGAGCAGCGCGCCGCCGTCGAGCGGCTGGCCCACGCTCTTCACGAGGACGTTGACTGATGAGCGACGCCCAGCGCGCGGTCTACGTCATCTCGGTCTTCGCGGAATTGGCCGGCGTGCACCCCCAGACGCTGCGCAACTACGAACGAACGGGCCTGCTGAGTCCCCAGCGCACGGCTGGCGGCTCGCGCCGCTTCTCCGACGAGGACTTGGCGGTGCTGCGACGAATCCAAGAGCTGACCGCGGAGGGCGTCAACCTCGAAGGCGTGAAGCGCATCTTGCGCCTCGAGCGCGAGCTCGACGAGGTGCGCGCCGAGTTGCGCGGGCGACTCGACGACGTTCGCTCGGCCGTCGAGGCAACCCACCGCCACTACCGGCGCGACCTGGTGCCGGTACGAAACGCCATCGCGCTGTTCGTCGACGCGCGGCGCCGCAACCGAGGAGGTGCGCAGTGACCCTAGATCCCCAACGCTGGACCGTGAAGACTCGCGAGGCCTTTCAGGCGGCCACGACACAGGCCGCGGCCGCGGGCAACCCGTACGTGACGCCCGCGCACCTGCTGCTCGCGCTGTTGAACCAGGCCGACGGCGTGGCTCGGCCGCTCGTCGTCGCGGCCGGCCTCGACCCGATCGCCGTGACGGCGTCGCTCAACGAGCGGGTGTCCTCGGAGCCGCGCGCCGTGGGCGGCACCCAGCCCGGACTCTCGGCCGAAGCCCGCCACGGCCTCGAAGCGGCCGACGAGCTGCGCGCCGACCTCGGTGACGAGTACCTGTCGGTCGACCACGTGATGGTCGCGTGGGCGGAGCTGCTTGGCACGTCGCGTGAGGCCCTGCTCGGGGCGCTGCGAACGATTCGCGGTTCGGCCCGCATCACGTCGGAAAATCCCGAGGAGACGTTCCAGTCTCTCGAGAAGTACGGCCGTGACCTCACGGCGCTGGCGCGCGCTGGCAAGCTCGACCCGGTCATTGGCCGCGACGAAGAGATCCGGCGCGTCATTCAGGTGCTCTCGCGGCGCACGAAGAACAACCCGGTACTGATCGGCGAGCCGGGCGTCGGCAAGACCGCCATCGTCGAGGGACTGGCGCTGCGCATCGCCGAGGGCGACGTGCCCGAGTCACTGCGCGACCGGCGCGTCATCGCCCTCGACCTCGCGTCCATGGTGGCCGGCGCCAAGTACCGCGGCGAGTTCGAAGAGCGGCTGAAGGCCGTCTTGAAGGAGATTCAGGACGCCCAGGGCGAGGTGATCTCCTTCATCGACGAGCTGCACACGATCGTGGGCGCGGGCGCGAGCGAAGGCGCGATGGACGCGGGCAACATGATCAAGCCGCTGCTCGCGCGCGGCGAGCTTCGTCTCATCGGCGCGACGACGCTCGACGAGTATCGCCGCTACATCGAGAAGGACGCGGCGCTCGAGCGACGCTTCCAGCAGGTGTACGTCGGCGAGCCCTCGGTCGCCGACACCATCGCCATCTTGCGCGGTCTGAAGGAGCGCTACGAGGTGCACCACGGCGTTCGCATCCAAGACGCGGCCCTCGTGGCCGCGGCGACGCTCTCACAGCGCTACGTGGCGAACCGGTTCCTGCCCGACAAGGCGATCGACCTGGTTGACGAGGCTGCCTCGCGCCTGCGCATCGAGATCGATTCGATGCCGACCGAACTCGACGTGGTGATCCGGCGGATCCGACAGCTCGAGATTGAACGGGTGGCGCTCGCGGCGGAGACCGACGAGGCATCGCGCGAGCGACTCGACGCACTGGACGCCGAGCTCGCCAATCAGCGCGAGGCGTCC
>JAKBCI010000247.1 GCA_021807965.1 Actinomycetes bacterium | reverse complement strand
GCCGGTCACCGTCAACGCGGTGAGCGGCGTGAAGAACCACGAGCAGGGCCTCGCGTCCTCGCTGCTCAACACGGCCCAGCAGGTCGGGGGCTCGCTCGGACTCGCGGTGCTCGTGACCATCGCCGCCACGGCGGTCAAGCACTCCCTGCAGTCGAGCGCGGCCGCGCTTCGCGGTGCGGCGACCTCGCCGGCGGCGATCGCCGCCGCCCAGCGCGCGGCCGTGCACGGCTACCAGTCGGCGGTGCGAGTGGGCTCGCTCGGTGCCCTGCTGGCCTTCGTGCTGGCGGCGTTGATCGTTCGACCCAAAGCCGCCGCAACACCCGTCGTCGAGGCCGTCGTCGTGCTCGACTAATCGGGCACGAGGAACGCCGAACGGTCTCGTGACACGGTGTTGGCGTTAACACGGCACCATTCGCTCGCCACGCGCCTGAGGGCCGCACCCCCCTTCGCGCACTGTACTTACGTTATAATACAGATAAATTCTAATTCGACGTATTTTATAGGAGTTCACGTGTCGAAAAAGTCGATCGCAGTTTCACGCGCCGCCCAGGACGCGTTACGGGTATTGGGCAATCAGGTCAGGCTTGGTCGACACGCGCGAGGCTGGACCATAACCGAATTGGCCGCGCGGCTCGGCGTGAACCCGCGCACCGTGTCGTCGCTCGAGACAGGATCACCGTCGGTGTCGATCGGCACCGTGTTCAACGCGGCACTACTTGTGGGGGTCGAACTCTTCGGTCTGAGCGGTCCCGAACTAGCCCGTGCCCGTCGGGTCGGCGAGGAGACGTTGGCGTTGCTACCCGAGAGAGTTCGCAAACCCGTACGCGCGGAGAGCGTAGATGACTTCGCCTTCTGACGTTTTCGTCTGGGCCTGGCTGCCCGATGCCACCAGTCCCGTCGTGGCGGGCCGGATCCAACCAAGCGCTCACGGATACCGGTTCGCTTATGGCGAGAGCTATCTGGCCCGGCCGGGGGCAATCAGCCTGTTTACGCCCGAATTACCGCTTGCGCGAGGCTGGATCGACCCACCCGATGGCATGGACATGGCTGGCTGCCTTTGGGACGCTAGTCCAGACTCCTGGGGGCAACGGGTGATCATCGCTCGACTGACCGGACTCTTTGGCGCAGCGGCCGACACCGTCGAGGTCGACAAGACAACGTTTCTCCTCGAATCGGGCTCGAACCGAATTGGCGGCCTCGACTTTCAGTCCAGCGCCACCCACTACGAACCGCGGGCAGAGACAGCGACCCTTGATGAGCTGCATGCAGCGGCGAACGCGCTCCAGGCCGGTGAACTTCACGGCGACCTCTTTCGAGCCTTGGTTGACGGGACCGCGGTCGGTGGTGCGCGTCCGAAGGTATTGATCACCGACCACGATGTCGAGTACATCGCCAAGTTCTCGCTCTCGAGCGATCCATATCCGATGGTCAAGGCCGAGGCCGTAGGCATGGAGCTCGCTCGTCGGGTAGGGATCGACGCCCCCCGTTCGAGGATCGTCACGTCACTCGGTCACGATGTGCTGCTCATCGAACGGTTCGACCGCCCCAGTCCTGGTCGACGGACCATGATGGTCTCGGGACTCACCCTGCTTGGATTCGGTGATTTCCTCGGCGCCCGATACTCCTCGTACCCGGAGATTCTCGACGTCCTGCGTCGTTGGGCGCGTTCTGGCAAGGATCTGGGACGAAGGTTGTTCGAGCGAATCGTCTTTAATGTCGCCATTGGGAACACGGATGATCACGCTCGCAACCACGCGGCGTTCTGGGACGGTCAACACCTCGAACTCACGCCGGCCTACGACCTTTGCCCGCAGCTTCGCTCCGGGGGCGAAGCAAACCAGGCGATGGACATCAGCCGGGCTGGCGCTCGCGCGAGCCGATTTCACACCTGTGTGAAGGCCGCCGCTGACTACGGATTAACTGCTGACGAGGCTCGCGACATCGTCGACCGTCAGGTCACGATCATCCGTGAGAATTGGGGGACGATCGCCGATATGTTCGAACTCACGGCAGTGGACCGCAACGTGTTGCTGCGTGGTCCCATTTTGAATGCCTACGCGTTCACGCAGTAGGTCGCGGCCCAACACGTCAACGGCGCTGACGAGATCGGACGGCGCCATTCGCGCCCCGATGGTTGGCGACATCACGGGGCCGTTCGCGAATATCGCCTGACCTAACGATCGTGGCTCCCCACAGCGCCACAGTCACGACACCAGTTGAACTCACGAGACCTACCCAGACCGGGCCGTGCGACGATGTCCGGGGCACGCTCGTTCCATACGTCGCGTCGGGCCCGGTCGGTAGGGTCTCAACTATGAGTCGAACCGACAGCCGCGGCGGGTCGACCACCACGGCGCCCCGTCGTCGGGTGGCCGGTGGCCTGGCGGTGCTCGTCGACACCCTGCGCATCGACCGCGGCCTCCTGGCCCCGGTCGTCGGTGCGATCACGGCGGTGCCCGTGATCACGGTCTTCGCGGTCGGGTTGGCCTTTGCCAACGTCACCGGCGCCATCGCCATGGCGATCGGCGCCCAGCTCATCGCCATCGTCTCGCTGATCGCCGCGCCCCGACTCTCGATCCCCCTCGCCCTCGTCGACGCCGGCGCCATGGGCGGCGCCGTCCTGCTCGGCATGTCCACGGTCACCGTGCCGTGGCTCCACGTGGGGCTGCTCGCGATCTGGTGCTTCGGCGCGGGACTCGTCGCCATCTTCGGCAAGGTGCCCGCCGCGATCGGCAACCAGTCGATCATCGCCTACGTGGTCTTCGGTCGATTCGCGGGGTCCATCCCGATCGCGCTGCACCTCGCCGGCTTCGTCGTCGTCGGTTGCGTCGTCGAGGTGACCGCCCTCATCGTGCTGCGACTCCCCCCGTCGCTGCGGGTGCAGCGCACGAAGCTCGCCGCGGCCTGTGACGCCGTGGCCGCGCTCGCCCGCGGCGCGGCGACGGGCTCGGCGATCGCCGCGCTCGCCGTGGTCGACGACGCCGAGCGGGCCCTCGCCGC